>CAZBZJ010000019.1:956-12517 GCA_964496355.1 uncultured Planctomycetia bacterium
CCGGCTTTCTGTAAAGCAAGTTTTGTGAATACCGGGCCGACTAACTCATAAACTATAGTAGTAGTTACAATCGTAGTAAAAATTATGTTGCCGGCCTGGCCAAAAGTAGACTTAACTATTAAAGCACATCCTAAAGCTACACCTGCCTGAGGGATAAGGCCTAACCACAGATAATTCCCGATCCTTTTAGGAGAGCGCGATATTCTGGCGCCGAGTGTAACTCCGCTTAACTTTCCGATAATCCTGCCAAACAAGTATATAACCGCAATTAATCCGATATTTGATAAAAGAGATACTTCCATATTTGCTCCTGCTAAAGCAAAGAATAGAACATAAAAAGGTGCGTCGATCTCTTTTAAAACATTGAAAAATTTAAAACTAACTCTGTTCATATTGACCAACACAGCTCCCATAAACATTGTTGCAAGCAATACCGAAAGGTTAAAAACCAAAGCCAGCCCTATGGTAAGAAATATGAAACCCAGTGTATAGGTTAACAACTCGGTCCTGGTTCTTATAAATCTGGAGAATACGGATAACAGCCAGGCAATACCGCCGCCCAAGATAAAGGCTCCTCCTATATATAGCAAAGACATGCCTACAACCTTCAAAATCATAAAGCCTTCGGCAGTATGAAAATATATAGCCTTTGCCAAGGCAAGACATACAGCAAACAGTATCAAAGACCAGGCATCATCCATAGCTACCACCCCTAATAAGGTATCGGTAAACCGTCCTTTACAGCGAAACTCCCGCACCACCATAACAGTAGCAGCCGGAGCAGTAGCTGCAGCGATTGCCCCGAACATAAGAGATATATAGAAAGGCTGTTTTAAAAGGCCTAAAAACAGAAAAGTAACCAGAATCCAGGCCGCCATAGCTTCTAAAACCGAGATCCATATAACCTGCCGGCCGATACGGCGGAAATTTCTGTATGAAAAGTTCTGGCCTATCCCGAATGCGATAAAACCTAAGACTATATTGGAGATTAAGCCGGAAACCTTTAAAATAGAGTCAGAGATCAAATCTAATCCGGCAGGGCCAATAAATATACCTAATAAAAGATAAGCAGTAACAGCAGGAAGCCTTATCTTATTTATTATCCTTGCTACAAATAATCCTAAGAGAAATACTATACCAAGGCTTAAAATTATATTCATTAGTAAAATTAAATTATACCGCGTTCGCCGAATAAAGACCGGACAATATCAAAAATACCTATCATCCCGACCAGAATACTTTCTTCGTTAACCACCGGTAACCTTTCTACCTGATGCTGTTTCATCTGATAATAAGTATCGTCTATAGGCGAATTCTCGTCAATAGACAGGTAATCTTTGTTCATAATATCATCTACGAGCACAATCTTGCCCATATCAGCGTCAAGTTCGACATCAAATATATCATCTTTTTGTTCATCTAAAAAGGGGATCGCTTTTAAAACTTGAGGCTGGGGCGTACTGAAAACCTCTAGTATGTTGGGTAAAGAAACCGAACCGACTAATCTGCCGTTTTTATCCGTTACCGGAACCAAAGGAAAGCTATGAAAGTCTTTAAACAATTTAAGTAACCCAGCTAAAGTGGTAGAACGTTTAACAGAAATTACCTCTTTTGCCATAACATCTTTTACTTTTTGCATAATCTCACCTCATAGATTTGAAAATTTGGATTTTCTAGCTTACTTTATCATAACAACGGTTTTCAGACAACAATAAATCAACCAAAGTAATCAACCAAAGCAATCAACCAAAGTAATCAACCAAAGTAATGGCAAGAATTATTCGCAAATTCTAAAACTCTAAGCTGTAAAGTTACATCTGAGGTGTGACCTGAAATGTAACTTTACAAACAACTTAATTAATACCGGCTTCCCTAGGCCAATGCGACATTTTAAACCTGGCTTGTTTTGTCGCATTTCTAATTTGCTAAAATACAATGAGCAACAATGAACAAAATAAACCCTATAAACGCTATAAACACTACAAAAACAACAAAACAAAAAAAGGCTACTTACAGGATAAAACCTGCAGTAGCCCTTTAATCAATCTATCTGTACTCTGTACTCTGTTATCTACTGTATCTGCTGGTACCGGACATTTCTTCCGGAGAAGAATTACTCAATCTTCTCATATAAAGGTCGGGATTCGACTCGTACTGTTCTTCTAACTCTTGAAGCTGTTCTACGTATTTTTGAGGATCCTTTTTAAATTCACGCACATTCGAATAGCTGGTAAACCAATAAACTTTCCCGGCATACGCGGTTCTAAACTTTCTTCTATCGATGGGCGCGCCGCTGACTGGATCAACTTTATTCTTAGTATCCCTCATCAGCATCGATTTCGCATAAGTAGTTTGAGGACCTGTGATAACAAAAGAACTTAGAGTAAAGAAAACAGCCATTAAACTAATAATGATAATCCTCGCCACCATAATCACCTCCCTTTGATTTTCGCTTTAAAGATAACACCAAAAAATATACGTGTCAAGCAAAACTATCTTTTTATAATTTATTAACGATCTTCTTTATTATTCTTACCAACGGCTCAGAATAAGGATAGAATATATCAGTAAAAATATACCAAATTCCTGAAACGACCTTTGCTTTCAGCGCTAAAAGCCTTCTCTTTGAAGTAACTCTATAGACTTTCCCCCTCCGTAAAATATGAGTCGCATCATATAAAGAATAGAGCTTACTTCTGAAACTGCACAATTTACGTTTCTTTAAAGAATAAAGCCTCTTTTGATACGGATCAATCCTGAAATCAGGAACCAGCGTATCGTTTTCGATAACTTCAGGCCTGAAATGCTCGTGATTCTGATGAATAGCCGTGATATCATGCGTAGCGTTAACAAATGGTAAATTGAGCTTATGCATCATATATAAAAACCAGTTATCCCAGGGAGTTACACCTACGACAAAATCGGGCATTATGTCAATAATCCTTCCCGCAATATACCTGGGAAATACAAAATAATCTATGGCACTGGCTATCTCTAACCTGCCCCTGTTTTTTAACAGAGCCTTAATCTCTTTTTCGTACTGAGGATTGCCATAATCTATAAGATAATCAACATCTACATTCCGCCTTCTTCCAGATATGAAGAAGTCATTATTCCCTAAATATTCCCTTGCTTTCCTGATGCTTTCAATAAAATCAGCCAATAAAATAATGTCTGCATTTAAATAACATATTAAGGGGGATCCGGCTGAATCAGCCCCTATCTTTATAATATCCCTCATATAGGCAAACCCGAATTTATCTCTCTTAATTTCCGGGTGATGCTTTAAGTTTAATTCTTCTGCTATTTGTCTCTCGCCTTGTTCATCGCCAATCAATACAACCTCTACATCAGGCCGCAACCTGACCCAGCTGGCTATAGCGTTTCTTTGAATAGTATTAAAATGCCCCCAAAAAGGCCTGGTAATAGAAAATATAGTCAGCATACCCTTCTTAATATACCGGAAATTAATAAATACCGTGCCCAACGCAACAACTTAAACAAAAATCTGTAAAAGATTTTAAATATCCCGGTTTTTCCTAACCGGCCGTTTCGTATTGTGTAGTCAGCATCCAGCAAAGAATAAAACCGGCTTCTAAATATACATAATTTTTTGTTAACAAAATTTTCACTCTCTCTTATCTTAAACCAATCCGGTGTATTGAGGTAGTGGGTCCTGCGATGGTCCTGATGTACTACCATATTACTACAAGTAGCATCAATAAATCCCGCGCTCTCCCTCTTCCCTTTATATAATAGCCAGTGGTCGTAAAAAGCCCTGCCTAAGATAAAAGGAGGCATATTCTCATATAATCCTCTGGTGAAAATAAAATAATCGTTTGCACCTAATCCGTGAAGTTGGCCTTCAGAAAAAACCCGGGTTTTCAACCTCTCCTTCCAACCAGGACTAAAATCCAGCGGTTGTTCAATATTGATATTCCATCGGCGCCCGGAAATCAAGAATCTATCCAGTTTATTCTTTACAGGGCTGATTGTCTCGACAATAGAATCAAAGAATATAATATCAGCATGGACATAACATAATACCGGATAACTTGCTAGTTTTTGGCCGGTATTAAATAACGAATTTACCAGAGGCACGCCGTATTCGTTCTTTTCTACTCTGCTATGATACCTTAACCTGAACTCCTCTGCTAAACCTTGAGTACCTTTTTCATCTCCCAGAAGAATTATTTCCGGGCTACCGGCTAATAAAGTCCAGCTTTTAATAGCGTTGCGCTGGATGATACCGATTTGGTCTTTAAATGGTTTAGGATGGGCAAATATGGTAAACATACTACTCTTTGAACTTATCTATTTTTTTGTAAATGTAATTGTTAATCTCTTCATAAAATTTATTCTGTTTGAACTCACCTGAAACACTTGAACTAATAATATGTCCACACGAAGGAGTTTTATTCCTCTTTTTCCTTATTACGATATCAGGACGCAAACCTTCTTCTTTTTCGCTCCACTTAAATACAGAACAATAAATTCTTTCGAGTATCGTGCTTATTCTTTGTATCAAAAGGTTCTTGCTATTTTTAGACATAAAAGGTTCTAAAAAGATCTTAGGCATTTCTAAGAAGTAAGTACGGGCTTTCCTGCTCTGGATTATTTTTTCTGTGTGTATTTCTTTACCAGGAACACAATTAAAATTAATCTCCGGCGAAGGAAGACTCAAATATTCGGCTACCTTACTTAATTCACCATCCGGATTTCTCTTAATTTCGGAAAAATCAATCATCAAAACAATGCCCCGATTATTTTCTATAGCAAAATCATTCATCACCGCCCAATAGACAGCATTTCTGTCGAACTTATCGTTTTCATCAATTCGCTTTAACCATTCAATATATAGCCGGTTGGAAACTCGGCGGACTTCTTCTTTGAACCTCGGCCAGTCATTTTTATACTCAAACCGTTGGCCGAGAAAATCCCAGTTATCTCTCGATAGAGAATTAAGCACTGCCGGCAAACAGCGAATTACTAAAATATTTTTATCTACTCCCATCTGATTGGAAATGAAACCGATTCTTCCATTACCCCTTATAAACTTGCTTACCAAAGGAATATCCTCGCTGATTGTGCTTATATCCTTTAAAAACCCGCTCCGGTAATTGCCCAAAACAGAATCTGCAATCAAAAGCGGTAGAAACATATGTTCTGCTGTACCCTGTTTAGATACTCCTTTGCATTTCCTGCTCTGCCAATAAAAAGGTTCGTAGTTTATACCACAGTATTCAAATTTTTCCAGAAAAGCCAAGCAGGTGTACAACTGTACAATCTTGGTTCCCGATCTGCCAACTCCAAATATATTGACTTTCATATTTAGCAATTCAGGTAATCCGGATTTATAAACAACCTAAAATACCGACCAATATCCTTAACAACCCGTCCCCATACATCTCGGAGATAAAGTGACAAAGTTAAAAGCATCAAGTTCTTAATGGCATTCCTCTGTATAAAACCTCTTATCCAGCTTGAGTCAACTATTTAAATGTCTAGTATCTATTAACAATTCTTTTCTGCTAGTAACATTAATCCACTTACTATTGATTTCTCGATAATTCTCCCTTATCCTCTTTATATTATTATCTAAGCGGGTAATGCAGTTTTTCGGTAAGAGTGAATCATCAACCACATTGGCTATCTTTACAATACCAAGAATAAACTTAGCAGTCTCCATCTGGTCGCTATTTAGCCTGCCCACATGAAAAATCTGTTTCAGAAATCTCCTGTATTCTTTTTCTGTTTTGGGTTCGATGGTAAAACCATAGCCGCTGTAAAAAGTCTTACTGCAAACTATAGAAGGTATACCAAAACAACTCAGCTCTAATCCTGCGCTCCCACCTACAGTTATTATGGCTTTGGCAATATCCTTAATACTTGCCGTACTTAAATCCTGAGGAGATAAATATATATTATCGGAATATTCCCTATATTTTTCGGTTAGTTTCTCAACTACACCTGCTTCCCCATGAAGTGCAGCTGAAGGATGCGGTTTTACTACCCAATTAACATTATTAATATCCGCAGCTATTTTCAACGTCGCGTTAAACCAGGTATAATAATCTTTGTAAATCTGCCAACTCACCCCATGCGGATCGTCAGAAAATACGTGGGCCATCACAAAAACAATTGGCATATCATTATTGATATTCATATTTGTCCTAAATCTCTCTCCAGTATAAATAACTTTATCCCTATAAGCATTTCTTGCATCATGATGGTTTATCCCGCCGCTTAGCAAAACGCCTAAATACTCATCAACTTTGTTAATAATCATTTCTTTATGCTCAGATGCCCGTTTATAATCCGCCTGAGTCGGCAACCATCTAGATTCACAAACGTCTTCATCCCTATAAGTCCTAATCTGTCTGGGGCTAACCAAGATAACCGTAATACCTTTCTTGTTAGCGATTTTCGCAAACATACCAACATTCATATACGTTTTATGAGAAATAATAACATATTTACAGTCATATTTTTCTAACAGGGCCGAATATGCAAAATAAAATAAGTAGGTTTTAAACACATATTCCAGGCATCGATATCCTAATTTATCTATGGTAAAAACATCCTTCCTGCCTCGTAAAATTGTATCGTAAGTCAAATCGCCTATCTGTAAGCCCCTGTACTCTAAATTCAATAAGTCTTTACCATTACGGCGTTTAAAAGCGAACTTAAGTACCAGCCAGAATGATTTTATGATACTAGTCGGCCTGAATAGATACTTCTCCAGGAACAAAAATCTATCTATACCGAATGAATGGTAAAGATTAATTTTTCCTTTTGCATACCTGCTAGCCATTTTCATTAAAACAACCGGCTCCGTTCCAAATTTAAGTTCAAGGGTCTTGGCGATTCTTGCTGATTGCACCTGATAAGTAGGAGTGGAAAGGTAACCTTCTATGAATACAAGATTTTTTTTATGGCTCTTTTTATAACTTGGCCAAAACCTGCGATTGATTTCAACAAATCTCTCTATCTCAGGAATAGATACTGATAAGGGAATAAACTTATACAACATGCTATCGACTGCTACATTAAATATCCTCTAAACGATTATTTAAACCTACCCAGAATTAAACAGGCCGGTATTCGACTAAAGATTCAAATATATGCATATCAAATTCATCGAAAACCCCAAAAGAAGACTTATTATCTACAATAACATGGGCTACCTTCCCGGAAATGTTCTGCTTAGATTTTTTGAACCTTTCAGCAGTGGTAAGCATTATCCCTCCGACGCCTTTGTAAAGCGCTTTTCTCTCTAACTTTGTGAACTTTTTCTGATCGAGTATCGGAACCATTCCCGATCCTAAATGCCGGTAATACATACGATTATCCGGCCTGACGCTAATTACCGAATCTGCGTTGAATATAACCTGTGTGTTCACTGCCTCATCTAATACTTCCGGTTTTACAAAGGGATATTCCAAAGAAACAGTCATTATAGCTTCAACCAAATCCCTCTGATTCTGCACATAATCTAATACGTGCCCTACCGTATCAGCCAAAGACTGGTTTGGTGATTCAAAATCCTTGGGACGATGTACAACCCTCACTCTGGGATAATTGTCAAAATGAAACTTGCAATATTCTAATAGTTTTCTGTCGGAACTAGTAACCACCACACTTTTTATTAACTTAGCGTCTAAACATATCTGCACTTTACGCTTTACAATCGATCTGCCGTCAATCTCATAAACCGGCCAGTTTTTACCGCCTATGAAAGTATTGCGGACCGGTATAATAGCAAGAGTAGTAAGGGGCTTAAAATTCTGTCGGACAAAACTGTCCTTAATCTTCTGCCGCACATCTAAGATATGCCCCTCGTCACAGGTGAGATTCTTCCCATGCCTGCGGTAAGAAAAGAGAGGCTTATTAACATTGGTTACCTTGTAATGGGTAATAAATTTAATCCAGATATCATAGCCATCCTGACAACTAAAGCTCTCATTGTATCCTCCCAATCTCTTAAGAAACTCAGACCTAATCATAGTACAGGCACCGTGGGCCGGCTGGTCATAGAGAGAGACGGCCTTTTGGAAATCATTTCTGACATGCCGCCCTATCCGATTACCGTCTTTATCCACATAATAATAGTCAGGAAATATCAAGCCTAATTCATCGTCATTTTCGAATACATCACTCATCACCTCTAAAGCGTCGGGTTCCAGAAAGTCGTCGGCATCCAGACGTATTATATATTTGCCTTTCGCCGCTCTCATAGCTACGTTATTACTAATATTTAGGCCCTTGTTCTTCTGATAAATAATCGTAATGCGCTCATCGTCACGATAGCGTTCTATAATATCCCGGCTGTTATCAGTAGAACCGTCATCAATTATCAAAAGTTCGAACTGCTGGATAGTTTGATTAAGTACACTCTGGATAGATTGTTCTATATACCGGCCGTAATTACGATTTGTAATATAAACAGTTATCAGTGGCTGGCTTTTATTCTTCGTCCAAGCATTCATTATACTCTCTGCCTCCTCATAGGAATCCCGGCAATAGTCAAACCGTCTGAAAATCTGGCCTCATCAACATACTGCTGAAGTTCCACCTGCAACACACCCGTTTTTGTCAAAAGTTCATAATCTTTTATTTTATTACCTACTTGCGTCAGCGTTTCATATATATCCATCCCATAATACCAGGCGGCAAAAGGAACAAATTTATTTTGGTAATATAGCTCTGCTGCTGAAGCGTCAGTAAAAACCATTATGTGTCCCATCGGATCTAGATGCCTAATTACCGTGTCGGTACTTAAACTCTGTACAGCGGTACTTAATGAATACCATCTAGGAAGTTTTGATACTAACATGCTGTTTTTTTTCGCGCTTAGAATGTCATAAGTTTTTTTTAACATACCTGCGGGGTCAGAAGTATGTTCAAGTACCCCCCAAAAGGTAACAATATCATAATGCTTATATTCATCTGCAACCTTCAAAAAGTCTCTATCATCAAGGTCTAAGCCCCAGATATCTTTTGCGAACCTTCGGCTCGAACTACTGATTTCAATCCCCTCAGCTTTTAGACCTCTTCTTTTACAAGCCTCGACGAAATGTCCGGCACCTGAACCTATATCAAGGACATTCTTAGGCATACGTTTATGGGCTTTTCTATAAACTTTAACCATCCAATCAACCCAAGGAACCGCTATCGAATTCAACCTTAGTTCAGCAGACTTCTTATCAGTATAAGTAGCAGCGTAGTTATTATCGTTTAGGTAAAAATTATATATGCTCTTTTTTGAAGGCCTATATAAAACATATATATGCGTACAAACAGGACATTGTACATATTGAGCCTTGTATACATTCAGTTTCTTTACACTATTGCTCGATACTCTGCCACAAACCGGACATTTATCCACATATTCCATATTTGACTGACTATATAACTTCTCTCGACTTTGCTGATAGTATTTAATATTCTTCTTGATTTTTCCAACGATGTTTTTTTTAAGACGGAGTAAGTCGGTTTTTTTGCCTAACGACACATTCATCTTGAACTTTTGCACATTTTTGTTATCAGACCTAAGCCAGATCTCTACATCTTCCCTATTTCCAAGAGCCAAAGGTATTTCTTTACTCCATTTCATATTTCTCACGACTCCTTATCATTCTACCATGTCCCATGTTAGCTTTTGATGTTTCTTTATATTCATCTTTACTTTCTTTCCTATCACTCTTTCAAAATCCCGGGCATCGATACCATGGTTAGGACGAAGACAGATAAGGTCATGCTCTTCTAAAATTCTCCCAGCCGGTATATCCCTTACAGGATAAACTGCCCTCCTGAATGATATATGATGCCGGTTATCTATTTCTATTCGCGCAGGCTGCTTAATACAATCTCCTTTCATCTTACCTAACGACTTCAATTCCTTGCGCAGAGTTATTACCTCCTGAGGAGTAAGGGATACTTTATGGTCTCTGAATTCTTTCGCCTGGCGATTATCCGTAAAATGAAACTCAAGTATCTCCGCACCTATTGCTGCAGAATATATAAGAGCTTTTGAACCTGCCGTATGGTCAGAATAACCTATTGTCAAACCAGTAAGATTTTTCAACCTTGGAATAACATTAAGGTTCACATCCAAATCATTTATCGGATACATAGATGTACACTGTAGTATAGCAAGAAAAGCGGGCTTTTTATATATGGCATCAACAGATTGTAAGAAATCTACTGTATCCAGCACCTCCTTTTCAGTCGCCAGGCCGGCAGATAAAACAATCGGTTTTGTTTTTCTTGCAATGGCTCTTAAAAGCGGATATGCGGTTAGATCACCAGAGCCTACTTTATATATAGAAATATAAGGGTTAATCCATGACAGCATCTGTTCATCCCATACAGAAGCCATATAACCTATACCATGCTCTTTTACCATCTGAGCCAATTTAATATGCTGCTGTCTTGAAAGCTCAAAATTCTTAAAATGATTATTGCGCTCAGGACTTTCCAGAGCACTAACTAATGAATCCGCCGAATATAGCTGGGACTTAATAAAGTCAACCCCGGTAGAGACCGCTAATCTTGTCAACTCCAGGGCATATTCAAAATTACCTTCATGATTGGAACCTATTTCAGCAACCAGGAATGGAGTACGTTTACCGCCAAACATATTAACTTTATTCATTTTTCAATCCTTTGTAAATTCGAAATATATTTCCAAGAGAAACTCCTTGTTTACGTTTGTTCAATTCCCGCATAATCTTTCGTGCTACTACTAGATCTTCAAAAGTATCCACTGCTAGCTGCAAACCCGCTGCCTCAATGACTTCTTTATTAAACTCATAATAATAATTTTCTCCTTCATCATTTTGATATAGATAAGTTGTTACATGCTCGAAGTGGTTTCTGCTGGTGAACCCTTTGTATTTCTTCTCGTAATATCCCACCCGGACTATTTCAATACTCATGCCTTTAGGAAACGTCCTCCCTTTCACATTACTGATAAAATCATATTTATTTAATCTGGCAACCTCTAACATTTTAGCCATATAAGTATCGTCAATAAAGACATTATCGCCGTTCAATCTCACCGCATAATCAAGGCTATATTCTTTAGCGCACATTAAGAATCTGTGTGCAACATTTTCCATATCGCCTTTGTAGCATTGTATATTATTTTTCTGACAAAAATCAATTATAGGCTGATCAAAAAGATGCGTAGAAGTGGCTACTACAATATTCTTTCTGTCAGTAATTTTCAAAACACTCAGAAAAATATGCATCAATAAAGGGTGGCCGTCAATATCAATCAGAGCCTTGCCAGGCAATCTCTCCGATTTATACCTGCTCAATATAATAAATCCGATTTTCACTTTACTCTCGTTCTCCTATCTCCCTTGCAGGCGACCCGCCATAAATCTTATACGACCCCACATCCGTGTTAACTACTGAATTTGCCGCAATCACTGCCCCATCTGCAATATTTACTCCCCGTAATATCGTGACATTTGAAGCTATCCACACATCATTACCAATCGTAATCGGGGCTATTCTATTCGGCTGTTGGTTTATATTTTTATCTTTCGAAA
>CAZBZJ010000020.1:0-8329 GCA_964496355.1 uncultured Planctomycetia bacterium
ATGTTCATGCAGTGCGAAATGCTATTAACCCTATGATAACTATTTTTGGCGGCGCATTATCCGGTTTATTAAGCGGCGCGGCTTTAACCGAGATTATATGCAGTTGGCCGGGGTTAGGGTCGCTGATGTTAGAAGCAGTGCGGTCTCAAGACTTATTCCTATTTGCCGGAGATTTGTTAATGACCGGATTTTTATTAATAGCCGGATATCTGGTTGCTGATATTTTATTGGCATGGGTCGATCCCCGTATACAGTATACGTAGTAGCACTTTCCGTAGGATGTAGGATGTGGGATGTGGGATGTGTGGGATATAGGATGTGGGATGTGTGGGATGTGGGATGTGTAGGATGTGGAATGTGTAGGATGTGGAATGTGTAGGATGTGGGATGTGGGATGTGTGGGATGTGGGATGTGGGATGTGTAGGATGTGGGATGTGGGATGTGTAGGATGTGGGATGTGTAGATATGAGAAATAATTTTTTTAAACAGTTGAGGCGGAATAAACCGGCGTTTTGGTCGTTTATTATTCTGTGTAGTTTTTATCTTATCACCGTATTTGCCGGATTTGTCGCTCCTTACCATTATGATAATGAAGAGCGGACTTTGAGTTATGCGCCGCCTACTAAGATCCATTTTTTTGATCAATCCGGTAATCTAAAGCGGCCTTTTGTTTATAAGATGAGCTATGAATTTGACGAATTTTACAATAGAGCCTACACCCCGGATAAGTCAAAGACCTATCCTGTTAGTTTGTTCAGCCGGGGTGACCGATACCATATTTTAGGATTGATTAAAAGTAATCTCCACCTTTTTGGTACTGATAAAGAAGCTAAGATATATCTTTTTGGAGCTGATTCACGCGGCAGAGATTTATTTTCCCGCATTATTTACGGCAGCCAGGTTTCTTTAACTATAGGATTAGCCGGAGTATTTATCTCCTTGGTTATAGGTATGTTCATTGGCGGGATAGCAGGGTATTTTGGCGGAAAGGCCGATAGTATTTTAATGCGTATCTGCGAGATTGTTATGGTTATACCGGGATTTTATTTGATGTTGGCTTTAAGGAGCGTTTTTTCATATACTATGAGTTCAGTACAAATTTATTTTGTTATTGTGCTGATAATGTCTTTTATTGGCTGGGCAGGTATAGCCAGAGTTGTGCGGGGTATGGCTATATCACTTAGAAACCGGGAGTTCGTTCTGGCAGCTAAGTCTTTGGGTGTATCACATATAAAGATTATATGGCGGCATATTATACCTCACACTTTATCTTACAGTATAGTTGCAGCAACTCTGGCTATACCGGGATATATACTGGGAGAATCGGCTTTAAGCCTTTTAGGGTTAGGTATACAAGACCCATATGCGAGCTGGGGCAACTTGTTATCTGAGGCTATGGCTGTATCTCAGATAAAGTTTCATCCCTGGATACTTTTACCGGGGTTATTTATTTTTATAGTGGTTATGTCTTTTAACCTTTTAGGCGATGGCCTGCGGGATATAGCTGACCCTTACAGAATGTAAGACGTTAGTATGTGTATAGCACGTTCCGTAGGATGTAGGATGTAGGGAGTAGAGAGCGGGCAGTAAGATAGCAATCTACCATCTAACATCTGACTTCTAACATCTGACATCTTATTACTAAGCGATAGAACGATGGAAGATATATTAGATATAAAAGATTTGCATACTTATTTTTATTCGGAAGATTCGGTTATAAAAGCCGTAGAGGGTTTAAACCTGCAGGTTAAAAAAGGCGAGGTTTTAGGTTTGGTAGGCGAGTCTGCCTGTGGTAAATCCGTATCCGCTTTATCTGTTTTAAGGCTTATACAACATCCGGGCAGGATTGTAAAGGGTAAGATAAATTTTGAAGGTAAAGATTTATTAAACTTATCAGAAAGACAAATGCAGAGTATTCGCGGTAAAGAAATAAGCATAATTTTTCAGGAACCAGGTTCGGCATTAAATCCGGTTTATACTGTAGGGTTTCAGGTAGCTGAAATGATAAAAACACACAATCCGGAAATATCAAGAAAAGATATTAAAAATAAAGTCCTGGGTTTATTACAAGCGGTGGAATTATCTGAATCTGAAAGGATAATTAAATCTTATCCACATACTTTAAGCGGCGGCCAGGCTCAGCGTGTGATGATATCAATGGCGGTTGCCTGTAATCCGAAATTACTCATAGCCGATGAACCTACGACGGCTTTAGATGTTACTATACAAGCCCAAATTATGTCGTTATTTGCTAAGATAAAAAAACAGACTAATCTTTCTTTTATACTTATATCGCATGATTTAAGATTATGCCGGCAATCTACAGACCGTATAGCTATAATGTATGCAGGTAAAATAGTTGAAGAAGCCCCTACGAATGAAGTTTTTTCCAATCCTTTACATCCTTATACACAATCATTGTTAGCGTCGCTTCCCGGAGATAAGCAACCAAAAGAGAGATTTACAGTTATAAGCGGCCGGGTTCCGAATCCTGCAGATAAACCGGCAGGATGCCATTTTAGGCCGAGATGTACTTTAGCAGGTGTTTTATGTGAATCTGTATATCCGGAATTTATAGAAGTAAACCCCGGACATTTTGTTAGTTGCCATAAAGTTAAGTAAACCGGTTAAAAATATTTATATGACGGTTGTTGAGAAAATGGACAGTTTGGTAAAGAAGATGTTGGTTATAGCCCGCGATCTGCGCAAATGTTTTCCGGTTAAAAAAAGTGTTTTTTTTAAACGGACTTCTTACGTAAAGGCTGTCGATGGTATTAATCTGGGTATCGAAGAATCCAAGACTTTAGGGCTGGTAGGCGAATCGGGCTGTGGAAAAACCACTTTAGCCCGGCTTTTATGCCGGTTACTCGATCCTGACTCCGGCAGGATATTCTTTGACGGTAGAGAAATAACTACCTTAAAATTTTCTTCTTTACGAAAGTTACGTAAAGATATACAGGTTGTTTTTCAAGACCCTTTCAACTCGTTAGATCCCCGTTTTAAGGTAGGCAGGATTATTCAAGAAGGGCTAATAAATTTTTATCCCGGACTCACTAAGCCTCAAGTTAATGAAAAATTAAATGAAATAGTCAGTATGGTAGGTTTACCGGACGGCAGCCTGTCCCGGTACCCGCACGAATTTTCAGGCGGCCAGCGCCAGCGTATTAGTTTAGCCAGGGCTTTGATCATCCGGCCTAAATTACTTATTCTCGATGAACCGGTTTCTTCACTGGATGTATCTATCCAGGCGCAGATACTTAACCTTAGCTTAGATTTACAGAGGGAGTTAGGGCTTACTTACTTATTTATAGCTCATGATTTGGATGTGGTTAAATCGGTAAGCGATGCGGTCGCTGTTATGTTTGCTGGAAAAATAGTCGAAGAAGCGGAAACAAACGAATTATTTAGCAATCCTTTACATCCTTATACCCGGCTTTTAATTGATACCGCTAAATCGAAGGTGGCGGCCAGAAGCGGTATGAAACCTCAGAAAAGCCAAGGGTGCTTTTTTAAAGAGAGGTGTAAGCATAAAACCGGCCTATGCGAGCAGCCCGCTGAACTTAAACTTGTGGATAGTAACCATAAGGTAGCCTGCTGGAATACGGGGGCGTCCCCCAAAGGGAGACCCTACTAGCTACGAATTTTGCAATGGTAGAGTGTCCCTTTGGGGAACGTCCCCGAGAGGACGTCCCCAAGAGTGAAAAAAAGTTGCAAAGCAGCCTATTAATATATATAATAATTGCCTTATGATACAAAAAGCTGTTTTAAAAGACGTTAAACAGATTCACCGGTTGGTTAATTCCTTTGCTGCTGAAAAATTAATGCTTCCTCGTTCGTTAAATTACGTTTACTCAAATATAAGAGATTTCTGGGTAAATAAAGAGCGGAATAAAATTACAGGTTGTTGTTCTTTGGAGATCGTGGGATGGCAGCAATTGGCAGAAATAAAATCCTTAGCCGTAGATAAAAGATACCAGAAGCAGGGTATTGGGGAGAAACTAGTCAGGGAATGTTTCAAAGAGGCTGAACCTCTGGGAGTAAAGAGGATTTTTGTGTTGACTTATAAACCCGGATATTTTAAGAAGTTGGGGTTTAGGTTGATTAATAAGAATAAATTGCCCCAGAAGATATGGAAAGATTGTATTGATTGCCCGGAATTCCCCGATTGTAAAGAAGTTTCGATGATAAGAAAAATATAGGTCTTATTTATATTAAAGGAGGAGAGAAAAGATGCTCGATTATAATCTGTCAGAAGAACAATTAATGATTAAAGAGTTAGCAAGAAAAGTCGCTGAGGAAAAGATAAAACCTAAATCGGCTGAATGGGATGAAAAAGAAGAATTTCCTATTGAAGCTATCAAAGCTTTAGGGCAGTCGGATTTATTCGCTATTTGTGTGCCGGAAGAATACGGCGGTATGGGCGGCGGATTATTAGATTTATGTATTGCTACCGAAGAAGTTTCGCGTATTGACGGCGGAGTAGCGGCTAGTTATGCAGCTTCTTTTTTAGGAATGTTCCCTTTAATTTTGTTCGGTACAGACGCACAAAAAAAGATGTATCTGCCTAAGATAGCCAGCGGTGAGAAGCTCACAGCTTTTGCTATAACCGAACCCGAAGCCGGCTCCGATGCATCAGCCATACAGACTAAAGCCGAAAAAAAAGATGATTCTTATATTTTGAACGGAGTTAAACATTTTATTACTAACGGCGGTGACGCTGATATCTATCTAATAATAGCAGCCACCGCTAAAGGAAGAGGGGCACGGGGATTATCTGCATTTATTGTTGAGAAAGGCGATGAAGGTTTTGATTTTGGAAAAAGAGAAGAAAAGTTAGGTATCCGCGCTTCTTCAACCCGGGAACTTGTTTTCGAAGATTGTAAGATACCGAAAGACAGGCTTTTAGGCAATAAAGAAGGTATGGGTTTTTTATATACTATGAAAACTTTTGACCAATCCCGGCCCGGAGTAGCGGCTCAGGCAGTTGGTATTGCACAGGGAGCTTTAGAGACTGCTGTTAATTATGCTCATCAGCGAGAACAGTTTGGACAGAAGATATCCGCATTTCAGGGTATACAGTGGATGTTAGCTGATATGTCTACAAAAGTTGAAGCGGCGAGGTCTTTAGTGTATGCTGTAGCAAGAGCTGTAGATAATAAGCAGAAAAATATAGGTATGGCTTCTGCTCAAGCTAAGTTATTTGCTTCCGACATAGCTATGGAAGTAACTACGGATGCTGTACAGATTTTAGGCGGATACGGATATATGAAAGATTATCCTGCAGAAAAATTTATGAGAGATGCTAAAATTACCCAGATTTACGAAGGTACAAACCAGATTCAGAAGAATATTATCGCCCTTAACTTGATTAAGGAATTCGGCAAATAGTTTGCAGGTAATTGGTTATAGGATTAAGGGTTAAGGATTAAGTGGTAGAAGAAAATGAACATTTATATATGATTTTATTATTTAATCCATAATCCTTATCACTTAACCCTTTAATTATGAATATAGTAGTATGCATAAAACAGGTTCCTGATACAACCGATGTCAAAATCGACCCTGAGACCAATACTCTGATTAGAGAAGGGGTAGCTTCTATTATTAATCCTTTTGATATGTACGCTTTAGAAGAGGCTATCAGGCTAAAAGAGCGGTTTGGCTGTAAGACTACGGTTATTACAATGGGCCCGCCGCAAGCTAAAGCTGTCCTTACCGAAGCCCTTTCCATGGGTATAGACGATGCTGTCCATTTATCTGATAGAGCTTTTGCCGGTTCAGATACCTGGTCTACCAGTTTGATTCTGGCTAAAGCCGTAGAAAAAGTATTTACTGAAGATAAAGAACAAAGTTTAGTCATCTGCGGTAAACAAGCCTCCGACGGTGATACCGCTCAGGTAGGGCCGGGTATCGCAACTCATTTAGACCTGCCGCAGGCAACTTATGTGCGTAAGATAGATAATATACATACAGACACCACTCCTAAGATAATGGTGGTGGAACGTTTGGTCGAAGAAGGTTACGAAATATTAGAGGTAAAATTACCGGCTTTAATTACGGTAGTTAAAGAGATAAATGAACCCCGGCTGCCTTCTCTAAAGGGCAAGATGCGTGCCCGCAAACAAGAAATTCCTGTATGGACGTGCAAAGACTTAGAGATAGGCGAAAAAACTGTCGGCCTTAACGGTTCACCTACAAAGGTTGTTAAGATTTTTACGCCTCCGCAGAAACATGGCGGGAAGATTCTTCAGGGTGAACCGCAAATTGTAACTGATGAACTGGTTAAAGAAATAAAAGATATATTATGAGTAATATCAGAGTGCTGAAAGATAAATGCACAGGTTGTGCTCTTTGTGTGAAGGTATGCCCTTTCTCTGCCATTAAAATGGCAGAGAAGAAAGCAGTTATAGATTTAGATAAATGTACTTTGTGCGGTGCGTGTGTAGAAGCCTGTAAGTTTGATGCTATTGAACTTCAAAAGGCCGAACCAAAGCCTAAAGGAGATTTTTCCGAATATAAAGGGGTATGGGTATTCGCAGAACAGAGAGAATCAAATATAAATTCCGTAGCCTTTGAACTTCTGGGTAAAGCCAGGCAATTAGCCGGAGACCTGGACACGTATGTGGGAGCTGTCCTTATAGGCGGCGGGATTAAAGAAAAAGCTCCTGAATTGATAAGCCGGGGAGCTGATAAAGTGTTTGTAATAGATAAAGAACATTTAAAAAACTATATTGCCGAGAATTACAGCTCTGTTATTGTAGAATTGATAAAAAAATATAAACCGGCGGTTTTTTTAGCAGGGGCTACTTCTTGCGGCAGGTCTTTAGTTTCCAGGATAGCCGTAAAAATCTATACCGGCTTGACGGCTGACTGCACCGGTCTGGATATAGACAAAAATAAGAATATACTAGTCCAGACCCGGCCTGCGTTCGGTGGCAATATTATGGCGCAAATCATAACACCGGATTTCCGGCCGCAAATGGCCACTGTACGCCATAAAGTTATGCCTGAAGCTGAACCAGATGCAAACAGAGAAGGCCAGATTATTCAAGAAGGCGTATCTGGCCAGGCCCGGGATAACCGGATAAAATTCGTTGATTTCATAAAAGAAGCCACCTCTACGGTAAATTTAACTGAAGCCGATATAATAGTTTCCGGCGGCAGAGGTTTAAGAAAGCCTGAGAATTTTTCGATGCTGGAAGAATTAGCCGAGACTTTGGGTGCGGCAGTCGGAGCTTCCCGGGCGGCAGTAGATGCGGGATGGATCCCTTATTCTCATCAAGTAGGCCAAACCGGACGCACAGTCTGCCCGAAAGTTTATATAGCTTGCGGAATATCAGGGCAGATACAGCATCTTGTAGGTATGCAGTCGGCAAATACAATTATAGCAATTAATAAAGACCCTGACGCGCCGATATTTAAAGTAGCTGATTTCGGTGTTGTAGGAGATATTTTTGAAATTGTACCTCTGTTGGCTAAAAAACTTAAAACAGTAAAGTAGGAATAAGCAGCTTAATTAATAAAGAAGTTAGAAGTTAGAAGGCAGAAGTCAGAAGGCAGATAACCTCTGACAAGACAATTTAAGAGCATGTATTTAAAATCACTGGAAATATTCGGGTTTAAATCCTTCCCCAAAAAAACCGTTCTGAAATTCGAACCGGGTGTAACTGTAATCGTTGGGCCTAACGGATGCGGTAAGTCGAATGTATTGGATGCTATTCGTTGGACTTTAGGTGAACAAAGCCCTAAATCTTTACGGGGTTCGAAGATGGAAGACGTTATATTCGGCGGAACCGAAAAAATGCCCCCTTTAAATTTTGCAGAGGTGACTTTAACTTTCTCTAATGCCAGCAGGTCTTTGGATATCGATTTTGAAGAAGTCAGTATAAGCCGTAAGATTTACCGGTCTGGCGAAAGTGAATATTATTTAAATAAAAGCCCGGTACGGCTTAAAGATATACAGAATCTTTTATTATCTGTAGGTTTGGGAGAAGCCAGCTATTCTTTTGTTGCTCAAGGTACAGTCGAAAGCATACTCACAACTAAACCTGAAGAAAAAAGGGTTATTTTTGATGAAGCTTCCGGCATCCTGCAATTTAAAGAAAGAAAAAGGGAAGTTTCCAGAAAATTAGCCAGTACCGATGAAAATCTGGACCGATTAGAAGATATTATAGTCGAGGTCAAACGACAAAGAGATTCTTTACACCGGCAAGTACAGCGTGCAAAACGTCATCAAGAACTTACCGAAGAACTGAAAACCGCCGAACATACAATTGCAACTGTGCATCTGCAGGAAGTCCTTCAGAACAAAAACAGCATGGTTTCGGA
>CAZBZJ010000020.1:8339-12386 GCA_964496355.1 uncultured Planctomycetia bacterium
GAAACCGGATATATAAATTCTTTAAAAACTGAACAAGAGAAACTCAATGAAAAAAATCAAGAGCTTGATGATTTACGTAAAGAACAGGAACAGTTTAACACGGATGCAATCAATATTGATTCTGAAATCAACGGAATAAGCCACAGGATCGATGTTAATAAACAGAGGATAACAGAATTCACAGAAAGGCTAGCTGCTTTGCAGGGCAATTCTACAAATTATTCCCAGCGTATTGCCGAACAGCAAGACAGGATAGCGAAGTTAGAACAAGAATTTAAGAATATCGACACTAATATTTTAAATAGCCGCCAGAAAGACAGCGAGCATATAGCCACTATAGAAAAGTGTGAGCAGGAGAACAAAGAGAAACGCCAAATCATAAAAAGAAGCAAAGATCAAATACTTAGCCTGGAAGAAGAGAAGGCAAATATATCTAACAGTTTTATAGATGTACAGTCTCAGATTAACACTCTTGTCTCCAGGAAAAAACGGCTGACAATGGAACTGGCAAAAGCCACGACCGAATTCGATGAATACCAGGATAAATTCAATGAATTAATATCAAAGGTCTCCAATTTAGAAAGTGATTTAGCGGTACTTAAAGATAAGGATGAATCATTAGCTTCTGCTGTAACCGAGAACGAACAGGAACTTTCTAAATTAGATAACGAGAAAGGACAGAAAGAAAAAGAATTATTGACTCTTTCTTCTCAATTGGAGTTTCTGAAAAATTTACAGACTAAATACGAACATTTTCAAGACGTTCAGGATGTCACTTTACTTTTAGATAAAGATATACCTGATATACCCTCGGTAGTCGTGGTTAAAATCGATGCCGGTTCACATAGGTATCAGGAGCAAGGGGTATACAAAATAAGGGCAAAAGCAAAAGTTATTTCTCAGGGTATCGAACAGACAGAGGCGAAGATCGAAGAGTTGAAGGGACAAGTAGAAACCCAGCAAACTCAGCTGAATAGTATTCGTGATAATATTACGGAAGCCAGACAAAAAAGACAGGAGAGCCAGAAAAATATCGAAGATAACGAACGCCAGCTTTTAAGGTTTAAAGAAATAGAAAATAGCCAAAGAGAAAACCTTAACCGGCTAAAAGAAGAAAAAGAGCTCTATGAATATGAACTTAAAGAAGCCGGCCAACAACTACAGTCAGCCCGGGATAATGAGGCAGAGCTAAAAACAAAGATTAGTGATAAGGAATCCCAGATAAGGCATGCTCAAGAAGGCATAAATGATGCTGAAAGTATAATTCAGCAGAATAACGAGGATATTAATAGCCTGCAAATAGAAAAAGCCCGTTTGAACACTTTGATAAACTCTCTGCAGGAAGAGAAGAAAGCTAAATCCGATACAATTGAAGTCTTCAAGCAGGATTTAAAGGATACAATAGAACAGCTCAACGGCCTTGAAAAAGAGAATGCCGAATTAAAAGAAAAGATAAAAGATTGTGAAGAACAGAATCTCCATTTTTCCGAAGAAATCGATAATAAGAACCGGCATAAAGAACGCATAAGATCCGGCCGGATAGAATTAACCAATAAAGAGCAGGCAATCTTATCCGGGCAAAGAGATATTTCTCAGAAAATTGACAATATCAGGCAGGAGTTGGAGCAAATCCGTAAGATTATATATGACAAGAAGTTAGAGATGCAGAACCTGGATTTCGAAGAAAATAAGATAATTACCGATGTAAGCCAGCTATACGGGGTTGAATTAAATATAGAAGACGCTAAGTCCGAAACTGTCGAGGGGTCATTAGACGAAGTTAAATTGCGGGAAGAAGACTTAAAACGAAAATTAAAATATTTAGGCAGTGTAAATTTAGGCGCTATTGAAGAATTCGAAGAACTTAACGAAAGATACGAGTTCTTAGAACATCAACGGCAGGATTTACTGGATTCTAAGGAGTCTTTGAAGAAAGCTATCATTAAAATCAACCGTACTTGCCGGAAGATGTTCATGGACGTTTTTACTCAGATTCAGGAAGAATTCCGCAAACATTTTAGATTTTTGTTTGGCGGCGGTAAAGCTGAGATATTTTTATTAGACGAAGATAATATACTGGAATCCGGAATAGATATGGTTGTCCAGCCGCCGGAAAAGAAATTACAGAACGTGTCTTTGCTTTCGGGCGGAGAAAAATCGCTTACAGCTATTGCTTTAATATTTGCCATATTTAAGATAAAACCGTCGCCGTTGTGCATCTTAGACGAAATAGATGCTCCTTTAGACGAATCCAACGTCGATAGATTCGTACATCTATTATCTGAGTTTGCCAAGAAATCGCAGTTTTTAGTAATAAGCCATAATAAAAAGAGCATTAGCAGGGCGGATGTTATGTATGGTGTTACTATGCAAGAATCCGGGGTTTCTAAAATAGTTTCGGTTAAATTTAAAGAAACTTCACATACTGTTTCTCCTGCTGAGCCTGCATGAGCTCAGAATCTTCCATCCTGCCGCGCCGCATAAAATATATGCTTGCTTTGTTACGCCAGATGTGTTATCTATTATTCGTACAGGTATAATCTCTGTTACAATATGATTTTATTAAAAAGGTTAATACAGATGAACAAGGAAAGAGTAAAGAAGTTACAGGCAGAACTTCAACGGACCCGCAACGAACTATATATGTTTTATGAAATCACACAAGCTATGCGCAGCACCCTTAACTACGACGAGATATTGTATATTATTCTTACCAGTATAACTTCTCATTACGGATTAGGGTTTAACCGGGCGGCGTTGTTTACCGTTGACCACACTAACAGGAAAATTAAAGGCATGATGGGAATAGGCCCTTATGAACCAAAAGAAGCCGAAGAAGTCTGGCAGTGGATTCAGGGCTCAAAAAAAAGCTTACAGGATTTAATAAAAGAGTACCGCTGGTTAAAAGAAGAAGAAAATAAGCCGAAATTTTTTAAGCTGGTAGAAAAGCTCGAAGTTTCTTTTTCTCCTTATACCGGCACCCTTTACGAAGTTTTCATTAAGGGCAGGCCGATACATATCAAGAAGGAAAATATCCCTGATTTAGAGACAGATTGGCTTTATAAGATATTCGGGTTCGACGAAGCGGTTCTGGTCCCATTATGGTCTAAAAACAATATTATTGCGGTATTATTTACCGATAACTTTATAACCCATAAAGAAATCACCGGCCAGGATTTACATACTCTTACGATGTTTACTTCACAGGCCGCTTTAGCTATAGAGAATTCAAAAACATTCGAAGACACTTTATTTAAATCGCATACTGATTCTTTGACTGATTTGTGGAATTACGGGTATTTCCAGTATAAACTTGAAGAACAGATTAATTATGCGTTTTCTCACCGTCTTTCTTTCGGGTTGTTTATGATAGATATTGATGATTTTAAGAGCTACAACGATACCTACGGCCATTTAGAAGGAGATAAAACTCTGATAACTATTACTCAAATAATAAAAGACAGCTGTAGGAAACAGGATATAGTCTGCCGGTACGGAGGCGAAGAGTTTGTAGTTATATTACCGGAAATTGATAAAAAAGAAGCCGGAGTGATTGCCGAACGTATAAGAGAGTCGATAGAGAGAGCAGAGGATTCTTTCAATCATAAAGTAACTGTCAGTATAGGTATAAGCGTCTTTGGCATGGATGCGCAAGACAAAGAAGCGCTTATTTCTAAAGCCGATTTCTGTTTATACCAGGCCAAACAATTCGGCAAGAACAAGGTTATATCCGCCTAACCCGCTATATTTTCACCCTGAACACCTAAAAGGGGTCAAGTCTGGATTTGACACTTTGACACTTAATCGGCATGGTGTTATTATATGAAATATGACAAGACCGTTAAGAATAGAATATCCTGGAGCATGGTATCATGTTTTAAATCGGGGAAGAAGAAAAGAAAAAGTTTTCTTTCAAGAATCCGATTATCTTATGTTCATGGATATACTGGAGGAAAGCACAGATGTATTCAACTTGGAAGTCCATCCCTATTCGCTAATGTCCAACCATCATCACTTACTCGGTTAAAGAGATAAAGGAAAAAGGAG
>CAZBZJ010000021.1:0-9249 GCA_964496355.1 uncultured Planctomycetia bacterium
TAACTGCTGGCCCCGGCTGCTTACTACAAAATCAAGGAACTCTTTAACCTGCCCTTTAGGCTTGCCGTTAGTATACATAAATAAAGGCCTGGCCAACATATACTCACCGGAAAGAACAGTAGCTTTTGAAGGCATAACCCCGTTAACTTCTACGGCTTTAACCCTATCGGAAAGATAACCCAACCCCACATAACCTATAGCATCGGGAGTCTTAGCAATAGTAGTCGCTACGGCCTGGTTAGAAGCCTGTCTCAAAGAATCCGGCCTTACCCTGGCTTTATCTAAAGCAAGGCTCACAAAGGTTTCGTAAGTCCCGCTGGCTGAGTCTCTGGAAATTACCACAATTTTTCCGGGGCTTCGGCCGGCTTCTGACCAGTCGGAAATCTTACCGGTATAAATATCCTTGATCTGTTTCTTGGTTAAAGCGCCCACCGAGTTTGAAGGATGAACCACTACAGCTATGCCATCCATTGCCACTACGTTTGCTTTTGGCTCAACTCCCTTGCTAACTGCCGTTTTAAGTTCCTTATCTTTTATCGGCCTGGACGCATCGCCAATATCCGCTGTCCCGTCAATAATAGACGCTATACCGAAACCGGATCCTCCACCCTGTACGGATATCCTTACGGAAGGGTTATTGTCCATAAACTGCTCAGCGCAAATCTGGGCAATAGGAAGGACTGTAGTCGATCCTTTAATAACTATATTCTCCGCGTAAACATAAAGATTGGCCATTAACAGGGCCAAACAGGCAAAAGCAACTACTTGCGCGATTCTTTTCATGTGATTCTACCTCCTTTCATGGACCTTTTGTTAGAATTTCATTCCCCAATCGGCCTGCAAAACATGCTTACGCCCAGCTGTAGAACCGATTCTTTCCATATAGTAATAGTCGAGTCCTAAACTGGTGTTTTTGCCTAAAGGATACTTCCATTTAACCTCGTGTCCTTTTACGTCGGTGTGACCGGAATAGGCGTCCGAATCCGGGAAAATATCCAGCCAGGCATCTTTTTCCAGATACCGGTATGAATAATCTAAATCCCAGGATTTGCCAAAAACCTGAAGCGGGCCGCCGAATTTTGCCCCTATGCCTACTAAACCTCCATTGTTGTCTTCTGAAGGATCGGGGTTATGGACGTAATCGCCGTAAAACTTCATTGTTTCAATTACCGAACCGCCGAAAGGTTCTTTCACGCTTAGCTTAAAACTGGGAGATACTGCGTTGTAATCATATTTAAGATGATTGCCGCTATCCAGGCTGTTGTAACTTCCGCTGGTATCCCCGCCATTGCTCAATCTGTCGCCTTTTACACTGTTGAAAAAGTATCCGGCTACTCCCATAGCCAGTTTAGCTTTGCCCATCTTAGCCTCAAATCCGGGCTGAAAAACTACCATCATCGGGTCCGAGGTATCGCTGCTATTTTCGCCGAGAATCCAGACTCCGGTATTAGCAAATAATTTTACATCGTTCATCTTTTTCGCCAGGGCAATAGTCAAACCTTCCGGATGTAAATCCGAATCCCACAACAAATCGGACGGCCGGAAAATTTCACTCTTGATCCCCTTTACTTTACCGGCTCTTAAGGTAGCCCAGTCAGTAGCCAACCATTCTGCATAAGCATAGTCTAAACGGATATCTGGAGTCTGAAAACTGATAGGATTGCCATTACTATCCTTACCTCCCATAGTCTGGTTAGTCGAACGGCCGTCAGCACCACCGGTAGCTAATCCGGCTGCTACATTCAACTTGTCATTCACCTTGCTGTGAAGGCCGAGCCTGAATCTATACCTTCCTCTGTGCCTGTCTTCGGCATTATGTTTATCTTCCCACTGATAACGGATTCTTAAGTCGCCTTTTAGCTTCATGTTCTGGATCCATTCCGGTAAAGAGCTGTAAGTCCCTTTAACAACCTCCTTACGAACTTCTTCTTTTGTCTCGGTCAAGATCTGCTGAGCTTCTCCCGGGCTTAATACTCCTTTATCAACCAGTTTATCGACTAATATGTCGATTTCGCCTGCTCTGGCATCATGGGAAATAAAAAGCAGTCCGGCCAAGAAAGCAACAGCAAGAAAGCATCTAATAATCCTTTTCATGTCTACTCTGCCTCCTTTCATCGTACCTTTTGATTTTTTTAAAAAAAGTTTTTGATTGCCGTTTAGAGCTAATCTATTTTCTCGCCCGCTCGAATCTTCTTTTTCACCTCCTTTCTTTACGGCTATATCGATTTTGTCCGGGCTGTAATAATGAGAATTTATTTTCAAAGCAATAAGACAATCCATAGAAACTTTTAGTTTTCCAGAAACTTTCTAAGCCGGCGGACTTCGGTCTCAACGCGCTTTAAAGATTCGACTGTATAATCCTGTTCACTTGCATTGAAATGTTCTATATTGTCTAATACTTGCCCCAGCGTAACTAACTGGGCTTTTAAAAAACTGGCTACATAATCCTTATGCAGGCTCGTCTTTGTCTGCATGCTTACCTCCTTTACCTTTACCTTTATAGATTTGATCTGCGGAACTTTCACAGAAACGGTAATATGTTAACCCTGTTACAACTAAAATTATTGCGATGATAATATATACTATGCATAAACTCATAAGTATTTTTAGAAGATATTAAACTTTATCTGTGAAAAGAAAATAACGGGCAAGTGAAATCTTTGTGAACTCAAAATCCGGAAAAATAGCCAGGTTGCTACGGAAATTAAGAAGAAACAGGAAGGGTAAAGCTGATTTTTGTGCCTTGCGCCTCTGTACTCTCTACATACAGCCGGCCGCGGTGTAAAGTAATTATATGTTTGACTATAGAAAGGCCTAAGCCTGTGCCGCCCAATTCACGCGAACGGGCTTTTTCTACACGGTAAAACCTTTCGAATATCCTCGGCATATCTTTGGCAGGAATGCCGATACCTGTATCGGCTACGGTAATCCTAACAGAATCATTTTCCTTACGGACAGATACAATAACTTTGCCGCCGGAGCGGTTATACTTTATGGCGTTATCTACTAAATTTAACAAGGCCTGTAATATTTTACCTTCATCTACATATATCTGTGGCATCTTTTCTTTTATCTCTATCGCTAAATTGATATTCTTATCTTCGGCCTGTTTTCTTAAGCCGGAAAATACTTTTTTAATAAGCGGCCGAATATTACATGGTTTTTTACTCAAAGACACTTGTTCCGATTCCAGCCTGGACAGAGAAAGTATATCATCTATCAACCGTGCCAGCCTTTCAGATTCCGAATAGATAATTTCGATAAAATCTTCGGTATCTTTTGCATCTTTTACGGCACCTTCAAAGAGCGTCTCCGCATATCCTTTTATAGTAGTAACCGGCGTCCTCAATTCGTGAGAGACATTAGCTACAAAATCCTTTCTTACCTTCTCCAGCCTGCGCAACTCGGTAATATCATGGAATACTAAAACCGCGCCTTCAAGCATATTCTCCTGCGTTACACAAGTAGCGTTTACCAGCAACGTCTTAGCTTCAGGCAACATAACCGATATCTGGCGGGATTCGTTAGTTCCCTGCGAAGCCAGTATGTTGTCTACCATCTCTTGTATCTCCACATTTCTTATCAGTTCTATCGGCCTCTTAAACTCAACTTTCTGGCTGATATTAAAAAACTCTCTTAATGACTGGTTGATTAATAAAACCTCTCCTTTTGCATCGGTTACTAATACTCCTTCGGACATGCTCATCAACACTGCTCTTAATCTAGATTTACTTGCCGTAATTTCTTTTATTCTGTCCTGTACCTGGCTGACCATATTATTAAAAGACCTTGCCAGAATACCTACTTCATCATTCGACCTTACGTCTATCCTTTGAGAGAAACCTCCTTTAGCTGTTTTTCTGGCTATCCAGGCCATCTCTTTAATAGGCCTGGATATAATCCCCGCAATGAAAAAACTAGCAATGGCTATTAACCCAAATGTACACAATAAAGAGACCATAAGGATTCGTTTTAAATCAGAACTTATCATTTGAATCTCAGACAGAGGCATAGATAATCTTACAATACCTTCAGGCGGATTCTGCCCTATTAAGTTAGCGATATACAACATATCTTTTTTTACTGTTGTGCTAAACCTGCGGTTTGTGCCTATTCCCGCCTCAAGAGCATCCTGGACTTCGGGCCTGAAGAGATGGTTTTCAACGATGCGTATTTGTTCGATATTCAAATCCGAATCACCCAAGACTCTTCCGGCTAAATTAATAATAGTTGTGCGTACGCCTAAATCCCGGCTTATTCTGTCAGCTATAGAATCGGCCTTTTCTAAAGAAGAAATGTCCTCTTTTTTAAGGTGGGTTTCGGCTAAGTAAGCCTGTTTTTTTAATTGTGATTCGATACGCTGGAAAGTATATCTCCGAAAATGGTTATTTAAATATATAAATACCCCGAGGAGGATTACGGCTGTAATAAATACAAATATCAAGCTTATTTTATAATGGATTCGCGCCTTCACTTTTTATTCTTCTTCTTTAAACCTATAGCCTATTCCTCTTACAGTATCTATGCATTTTCCAGCTTTGCCGAGTTTTTGCCTTACTCTTTTAATATGGGTATCTACTGTCCGGGTGGTTACATCAGCGGTTAACCCCCAGACCTCATCGAGTAAAACAGTCCTTGTTTGTACCCTTCCCCGGCGCCGTAAGAGTATAGCTAAGAGTTCAAATTCCATATTGGTTAATCTTATGTTTTTTCTGCCAACCAATACTTTACGGCGTGCTGTATCTAAAATGATATCGCCGGCCGTAAAAATCTCTCTGGTTTCAACTAACGTATTTTTTCGCTTGAGTACGGATTTTATCCGTAAAAGTAATTCTCTTATACTAAAAGGCTTAACCACATAATCGTCCGCGCCTAGCTCCAGTCCGACTACCCTATCAATCTCTTCTCCTTTTGCGGTAAGCATAATTATAGGGATCTGTGATAAAGTCTTTTCCTGCTTTATCAGCCTGCATACTTCGAACCCATCCATTTTAGGAAGCATAATATCTAAAATGATTAAACCAACGGCTTCCTTATCGAGAACTTCCAATGCATCTTCGCCGGTTATAGAAACAACGCATTTAAATCCGGATTTCTCCAGATTATACTTCAAGAGTTTAAAAATATTCTTGTCATCTTCTACTATAAGGATCTTTTCATTCATGTACGCTCACCTCTTCAACGTCTTATCTGCAAAATTCTATTCCCTTTCTAGCCATTATAAAACCCTGACAGATATTGTAAACAAAAATAGTTTAACCCTTAACGCCCAGGATTCCATCGAATTGTTTAGCTTACCGGAATCGGAAATATTAAAAAAGACTTGAAAAATAGATTTTTATACTTATCATAGTTAGATATTCCAAAACACAGGCTATAAGAAAAGGAGGCAAAGATGGCCAAAAACACTAACAACGCACAAGAATTCGAGTATAAAGCCGAAATAAAGCAATTATTACATCTAATTATCCATTCTTTGTACACCCATCCGGAAGTATTTTTAAGAGAACTCATTTCTAATTCTTCGGATGCTTTAAATAAGGTGAGGTTCCGGCTGCTCACCGATAAAGAGAACACCTTAGACCCGGAAACCCCCTTAGAGATCCGCATAGAAGTAGACGCCAAAAAGAACACTTTCTCTATCGAAGACACAGGCATCGGCATGACTAAAGAAGACCTTATCAATAATATCGGAACTGTTGCCAGATCTGGCACTTTGGAATTTTTGAAGAAAATGCAGAAAGAAAATAAACCTATAAGTGACTCCCTCATAGGTAAATTCGGGTTAGGGTTCTACTCTGTATTCATGGTCACCGATCAGGTTATTATAGACACCCGCTATGCCGAAAAAGACACCGAAAGTTACCGCTGGCAATCTTCCGGAGAAGGAACCTTTAACATTCAGCCGAGCGACAGAAAAAAGAAAGGCACAAAAATATTTTTCAAATTAAAAGATAAGACGAAACAATTCTCCGAAGAGTCCGTAATAAATTCTATTATCACCAAATACTCCAATTTCGCCGATTTTCCTATTCTGGTAAACCGCAAAAAAGTTAATACCGTAAGTGCATTATGGTATAAACAATCCAAAGAGATAACCGAATCCGAATTAACCGAATTCTACAAATTTATCGCCAATGACGCCAAGCCGGCATTAGGACACATACACCTCTCATTAGAAGGCAGCGTAAATTTTAAAGCTCTGCTTTTTATCCCGCAAACAGCGCCGGTAAACCTCTTACAACTACAAGAAGAAAAATCTATACACCTATACTCTGAAAAAATACTTATACAGGATGATTGCAAAGAAATCATCCCTGAATATTTGCGTTTTATAAAAGGCGCCGTCGACACAAAAGACCTTCCTTTAAACGTATCGCGCGAGACAATACAACAGGCTCCGGAAATAGCAAAGATAAAGTCAGTATTGACCAAAAAGGTCTTATCCTACCTTGAAGGTTTATCTAAAAATCAACCGGAAAAATATAAAACTTTTTACAAAAATTTCGGCGCCCTTTTAAAAACCGGTATTAACACCGATTTTGCCAATAGAGATAAGATTATTGCTCTTCTGAGATTTGAATCTTCGCTTAAGCCGCAAGGTGAGTTTATTTCATTAAAAGATTACACCCAGAAAATGAAACCGGATCAAACCCATATCTACTACTTATCCGGCCAGGACCGGCGGACTCTAGAAAATAATCCCAATCTGGAATATTTCAAAAAACATAATATCGAAGTACTGCTGCTGACCGATCCGGTGGATATCTTTACTCTGCCCTCTATAGGCGAATATGACAAAAAAACCATAGAGTCAATAGAAAAAGCTAATCTGGACTTAAAACCCGAAGATAAAATCGAGCGCCCGGACGTGAATCTGGATAAAGAACTATTGTCTTTATTCAAAGCAGAGCTCAACAACGATGTAGCCGAAGTAAAAATATCCAAAAGATTAGTCGATTCTCCTGTTACCCTGGTTGCCGGCAAAGAAAGCATGGACTCGCAGATGGAACGGATGATGAAGATGATGCATAAAGAATACAAAGGCACCAAAAAAATTCTGGAAATAAATATCGACCATCCATTAATAAGAAACCTGTCTAAACTTGCTATGCTGGATAATAAAAACCCTTTAATAAAAAAATGTATCCGGCAACTTTATGCAGGGGCTTTGTTTGTTGAAGGAGAAAACCCGTCACCTACAGATTTTGTAAGAAGAATGACTGAAATAATGCAGCAAGCCACTAAGTAGAGATATAGGTTAAGGTTGAGGTTGAAGTTGAGGATAAGGAGAGATTCGAAATTGACAGGGTAATTTAATCTATTTCTTTGAAGTCTGCATCTTTGGCGTGCTTATAATTTACCTCTGGTTTTTCTTCCGCGGTATTTTTGTTATGATAATCCCTTTCCCGATAAACCGGATCATCCTGCCGGTTAAAATACCTGAATATATTTATCACCAGCTTAAATAATAGCCGGAAAAATATATAGAAGATTATTAATCTAATTAAAAATGAACCCACGATTTGCCTGATTAGACTGCTTCTATAGTTGAAGGTGGTTTAGACGCTATATTATAAGTAACACTGACGACATTAGGAACTTCATTGGTTATACGTTCTGCTAATTTAGTCAATACAGCATAATCGAGATTTGTAGGTGTGCCCTTTCGGGCGTTGAGGCTGTCCCAACACCTGACTTCTATTTGCAAGCCAAATTCACGTTTTCCCAACCTTACTCCGGTAACTTTATCCTGATGTAATATCGCCATATACTGAAAAGCCTGAACGTCCCTTAGCTCTTCTTCTACTACAGTTGTCGCTTTACGTACAATATCGGTCCTTTGCGGAGTTACTTCACCGATAATTCTAGCCGCTAAAGCCGGCCCGGGAAAAGGCGGCCGGTTATATATACTTTCCGGCAACCCTAATTTTTCCCCGACTTTTCTTACCCCGGACTTGCGCAATTGTATAATAGGCTCTATAACTTTATATCCATACTCTTTTTTAGTGTCTATGCCCAGTTGTTCTAAGATATTATGCTGCCTTTTAACTCCTGCGACCGTCTCTTCAACATCCGTAAAATTAGTTCCTTGCAAAAGGTATTCTGCCTTGCTTTGTCTTACTATCCGGCTGAATACATCCTTATAAAAAGCCTGAGTTATAGCCTCTCTTTTCTCTTCGGGGTCTGTTATACCTTTCAAGGACTTAAAAAATTCATCCTTGGCATCAACTATCTCCACATTAACGCCCAACCGTTTAAAAACAGTAACTATCTGCTGAGGTTCATCCTGCCGCATAATCCCGTTATCGATAAAATACGTCTTTAACCTGTCTCCTAATGCCTTATGCCCTAAAAGCGTAACTACCGAAGAATCAACTCCTCCTGACAAAGCATTTATAGCTATCCCGTCAACCTGAGCAGCAATCTCCTTTGTCTTCTCTTCGATAAAATCATCTGCCTTAAGTTCGTTGGTTTTAATCTCTTTAATATCCATTTTTATCGCCTCCTTCTTTCCCGGATAAAAAATACCATTACGCCTGTTAAACACATTCCTATACATAAAACCTGCCCCATCGTCAAAGGCCCGGCTACAAATCCTAACTGCGGGTCGGGCTGGCGAAAAAACTCGATGAAAAACCTGACCAACCCATACCCAACAAGATATAAAGAAAACATATGCCTTGCAACCCTTTTATCATCCCGCATATTCCAGAAAACCAAAAAAAGTAATACCCCCTCAAAAAAAGCTTCATAAAGCTGGGAGGGATGCCGAAGTTTCTGCAGGGGGTCTAAAGGAAAATACATACCCCAGGGTTTATCGGTAACTCTTCCATAAAGTTCTCCGTTAAGAAAATTTCCGATACGGCCAAAAGTGTACCCCAGAGGGACTGCCGGCACAAAAAAATTAGCCAACCGCCAAAAATTAATCTTTCTCTTGTAACAAAAAACTAAGGCCGCAAAAACCGCCCCGATAAGACCGCCATGATACGACATGCCGCTTATGCCGGTATAACTGATGCCGTTTTCAAAACTAAAAGGCAGGATTATCTCTAACGGATTCTGCAAGAAATAATCTAAATTATAAAAAACAACATACCCCAGCCGCGCACCTATAATGACTCCTAATACCACTTGAGAAAAAAGATTATTTATAGTTTCCTTAGAATATGTATTTTTTTCTCTGTGTATCCTATACCTTACAAGAAAATAAACCGTTAAGAAAGACAACAGGTACATAATCCCGTA
>CAZBZJ010000021.1:9259-11925 GCA_964496355.1 uncultured Planctomycetia bacterium
TATCTGGACCGGCCCGATCTGTACAAGTACCGGAGAGATCTTTTCCGGCAGGTTTTGCCACCAATAAACAATCTGTTCAATCATAGCGTTAAAAATATCACTTTTTAGCCAATTAATTTCTTAATGGCGGGAATGAGTTCTTGTGAATCCAGAGATTTTGTAAGATATATATCTGCACCCATTTCTCTACCTAGTTTAATCTCATCCTCGTCATCGCGGGAAGTAAACATAATAACCGGGATATCTTTAACCTCTGGATCTTTTTTTAATAATTCGCATACTTTATAACCATTGAGTTCGGGTAACATCAAATCTAACACGATTAAATCAGGTTTTTCTTCCTTTGCCCTATTTAACCCCTCCTTACCCGTATAAACTGGGACAATCTCATAAGGCTCTGACTCTACTTTCGCTTTTAAAAGAATCGCCATATCAGGATCATCATCAATTAGGAGAATTTTTTTCTTTTCCATAACTTACTTTTTCCTCCTTGCCGGCCGGACATAAGATTTTCAAGACCCCTAAACCTTATCTTCCCGAATCGGCCTGTTTATTATTTTGTTTGGATATTTTAGCCCATTTATCCCTTAAACTTACTATACGGTTAAATACGGGCTTCTTGTTATCTGCTGATATCGTATCTCTACAGAAATAACCAATTCTTTCAAACTGGATTTTTTCGCCTAAAGCTATTTTTGTGAGGCTGGGTTCGACTTTAGCCGGTTTGATAACTTCCACCGAATTCGGGTTTATATTACTTATAAAATCTTTGCCTTCTTCGGTATCCTCTGGATTTCTCTTTACAAAAAGGCGGTCATAAAGCCTGATTTCTGCTTCTACAGCATGTCCGGAACAGACCCAATGTAAAGTAGCCTTAACTTTTCTTCCATCAGGAGCATTCCCGCCGCGTGTAGCCGGGTCATAAATACAGTGAACTTCCTTTATATTGCCGGTATCTTCATCTTTTATAACATCTACGCATTTAATGAAATATGCATATCGTAGCCTTACTTCTCTGCCGGGAGACAAGCGGTAAAATTTCTTCGGCGGGTTCTCGCAAAAATCGCTTCTTTCTATATATAAATTTTTAGAGAAAGGGACTTTTCGGATTCCCATGCTTTCGTCTTCTGGATTATTAACTGCTTCTAATTCTTCACTTTTGCTCTCGGGATAATTAACTATAACCACTTTAAGAGGGTTTAAAACCCCCATAATCCTCCGGGCGCGTTTATTTAAATCAGAGCGCACAGCATTTTCCAAAACCACCATATCGACAATACTGTTAAATTTAGCAATACCTATATCATTACAAAAACTTCTTATCGATTCCGGCGTAAACCCCCGCCGGCGCAAGCCGGCAATGGTAGGCATACGGGGGTCATCCCAGCCTGAAACATGCCTTTCTTCTACCAGCCTTTGCAGCTTCCTTTTGCTCAAAACGGTATGACTTAAATTCAACCTGGCAAATTCTATCTGTTTAGGGTGGTGTGCCCCCAACTCGTCTAAGAACCAGTCATATAGAGGCCGGTTATTCTCAAACTCCAGAGTACAAAGTGAGTGGGTTATGCCTTCGATAGCATCGCTTAAACAATGAGCAAAATCGTACATAGGATAGATACACCAATCTTTACCGGTACGATAATGTTCTTTTTTTCTTATACGGAAAATCGGCGGGTCCCTCATAATCAGATGTGGCGAATTCATATCTATCTTTGCCCTCAGAACCTTTGCTCCTTCATCAAACTCGCCGGCTTTCATCTTTCGAAATAAATCCAGGTTCTCTTCAACCGGACGGTTACGATAAGGGCTTTGTTTACCGGGTTTTGTTATAGTCCCCCGGTATTCGCGTATCTGATCCGGGCTTAAATCACAAACATATGCTTTGCCCTTCCGGATTAACTCTTCTGCGTACAGGTAAAGCTTCTCAAAATAATCAGAGGCAAAGAATAACCTGTCCTGCCAATCAAACCCTAACCATTTGACATCCTGTTTAATAGAGTCGGCGTATTCGGTGCTTTCTTTAGTAGGATCGGTGTCGTCAAACCGCAGATTGCATAACCCTCTATATTTGGCTGCGATACCGAAATTAAGGCAGATAGATTTAGCATGGCCTATATGCAGAAACCCGTTAGGTTCCGGGGGAAACCGGGTGTGGATTCTTCCCCCATTTCTGCCCTGTTTAATATCCTCTTCGATTATCTCGTTTATGAAATTGGTCCTGGTTTTTTCTTGCATTCTTAGCCACACACTTTAAAGGAGCAAAAGATTTTTCATTCTACCTTTCGGCTCACTCGCCTTCCCGGCTCGTTCGCTCAGGGTGATTTTTTTAAACTTACGGATAAACAGAAAAACCATTGCCCGGCCTGCCCAGAACCAGAACTTAGTATGTATTTAATTAAACCGGCGTTCGGTTCTGGGCTACCCGGTACCGAACTCCGTTCTGGTACCGGGCAGTCGTGTTACTTACAAAAAGTTGCCCGGCCTGGATTCGAACCAGGAATAACTGAGTCAGCCCTATACCAGAGTTTGCCTCCTTCTACATAGCTTGCAAACACGGTATAGGGCTGCGGTGAACCGTGTCGCCGAAGGCGACTCTGGTTCACCGCAGAGTCAGTCGTGTTACTTACAAAAAGTTGCCCGGCCTGGATTCGAACCAGGAATAACTG
>CAZBZJ010000021.1:12025-12089 GCA_964496355.1 uncultured Planctomycetia bacterium
AGTCAGAGTCAGTCGTGTTACCGTTACACTACCGGGCAATTTTGGTCAATTCTTTCAGCGTTTC
>CAZBZJ010000022.1:0-11959 GCA_964496355.1 uncultured Planctomycetia bacterium
TCTTTTTGAGGCCAGTGCCGAAACCGAAAAAAGCGAATTTGTCAGAAAAACTTTAGGGGAGCATATCTTCTCCCGGTTTCTCTTTAACAAAAAGAAAGAATGGGAAGAATACCGGACTCAAATCACCCAGCATGAAATAAAGAAATACCTACCGTTGCTCTAAATTCTATTATTTATTCTCAAGGGCGGCTTTGATGAAATCTCTGAATAATGGATGGGGATTATCCGGCTTAGACTTGAACTCCGGATGAAACTGGCAAGCAACAAACCAGGGATGGTTTTTTAACTCGATAATCTCAACTAGGTCCTTATCGGGATTAACTCCGGAAAAGATCATGCCTTTATCTGCCATCTTTTTACGAAAACGGTTATTAAATTCATATCTGTGCCTGTGCCGTTCATATATCTTTTTCTTTTTATATGCTTGGTAGGCTTTTGTCTCTCTGCTTAACCGGCATTCGTAAGCTCCCAGCCTCATCGTCGCGCCCTTACTTTTTATATTTGCCTGTTCTTCTAACAGGCTTATTACCGGATTTTTCGTACGCTTATTAAATTCGGTAGAATTAGCATTCTTTATCCCAGCCGCGTTACAAGCAAACTCTATAACTGCTGTTTGCATACCTAAACATATACCTAGGAACGGGATCCGGTTTAACCTCGCGTACTTAGCGGTTCTTAACTTTCCTTTTATGCCCCGGTTGCCAAACCCGCCCGGAATTAAAATCCCCGATGCGTTTTTTAAATATTTGTCTTCACCTTTCTTTTCGATATCCTCGGAATCTACCTTTCTTAAAACTAACTTTGCCTGATTCGATAAAGCTGCATGTGTAAGAGCTTCATATATCGATTTGTAGGCGTCTTGAAGCTGTATATACTTTCCGACCACAGCTATCTCTACTTTGTTCGAAGGTTTCTTTATTTTATCTATTACTTTGTTTTTCCAATCTGACAGGTCTTTCTCCTCGGCTTTGAGGTTCAAAAGTTTAAGGACGAGTTTATCCAGATTTTCATCTTTAAAAGTACACGGCACTTCATATATACTCTTGACGTCTATAGCCGGAATAACAGCGTCTTTATCTACATTACAGAAAAGAGCTATCTTATCCCTGGCGGCACGAGGAAGAGGTTTTTCGGTTCTGCAGATTATTATATCGGGGATAATACCTATTTCGCGTAATGTACCCACACTATGCTGAGTCGGTTTGGTCTTCAACTCCCCTGCGGATTTTATATAAGGGACTAAAGTAACATGAATATTAACAGCATAATTCGGGCCTAACTCTAACTTCATCTGCCGGATGGCTTCTAAAAAGGGAAGCCCTTCAATATCACCGACTGTACCGCCAAGCTCTACTATGGCAATATCAACCCTTTGACGCGAAACAATCCGGCGTATACTCTCTTTTATTTCGTTGGTAATATGAGGTATAATCTGGACGGTCTTACCTAAATAATCTCCCCTGCGTTCTTTGGAAATAACCGAATAGTATATTTTCCCGGTAGTAATATTATTGTCACTGGTTATCTTAGCATTGGTAAACCTCTCATAATGGCCTAAATCTAAATCAGCTTCGGCACCGTCTTCGGTAACATAGACTTCGCCATGCTGGTAAGGGTTCATGGTACCCGGGTCAACATTAATATAGGGGTCGCACTTTATAAGAGTAACTTTTAAGCCTCTAAGCTCCAAAAGTTTAGCTAAAGAAGCCGCAGCTAACCCTTTACCCAGGCTCGAAACTACTCCGCCGGTTATAAAAATATATTTAGCCATAATATACGTCCTACATCCTACATCTCACGGAACACCGGGTTAACCTCAGCGTCACTCCACGGTCACGCTCTTAGCCAGGTTACGCGGTTTATCTACATCGTACCCTTTTAAATCAGCTAAAAAATAAGCAAATAACTGTAATGGCATAACAGTCAACAGAGGAGAGAACTCCTCATCTATCTTGGGAATAAATATTAGCTCTTTAGTAAAATTGCGCACCCGCTGGTTTTTATCGGAAGCTACTACTATAAGCTTACCTTTCCGGGCTAAAATTTCCTGAATATTAGACGCCATCTTATCAAATATAAATGATTCGGTTGCTACACACACAACAGCTCGGTATTCATCAATTAAAGCAATCGGGCCGTGTTTCATCTCTCCGGCTGCATACCCTTCCGCAGGGATATAGGATATCTCTTTAAGCTTTAAGGCACCTTCTAAGGCTGTAGGAAAATTTATGTTTCGGCCTAAATATAGGAAAGCTCCGAAATGCAGATGATTCTTAGCTATATTCTTAATTCTTCTGCTATTTTTTAATATCTTTTTCTGCTTAGCCGGTACGGCCTTAAGTAATGAGAGTGACTTCTTAATGTATGCTCTCGTTACAGATTTACGTTTTTCTGCTAAATATAAACCCAGCAAATATAAAATCGATAGTTGAGCGGTATACGCCTTAGTAGACGCTACACTTATCTCAGGGCCTGCACACGTATAGATAACCGCATCAGCTTCCCGGGTTAAAGAAGAACCTACCACATTACATATTGCCAGAATTTTGGCTTTGGCCTTTTTCGCTAACCTTACAGCAGCTAATGTATCGGCTGTTTCCCCGGATTGGCTTATTGCACAAACTAATGTATGTTTATCGACAATAGGGTTGCTATACCGGAATTCGCTTGCCAATTCTACAGATACAGGTATCCTGGTAACCTTTTCGATAAAATATTTTCCTACCAAACCTGCATAATATGCAGTGCCACAAGCAACAATCTTTATTCTTTTGGTCGTACTGAACCGGTAAGGTTTAAAATTGATATCTCTAAACAACCTGCCTGTAGATGATACATACCTCTGCAAAATTTTCTTAAACACTGCGGGTTGTTCGTTTATCTCTTTTAACATGAAATGTTTGAACCCGCCCCTTTGTGCGGCCTCTACGGAATAAGAAACAACCTGCGGTTTTCGTGTGACTCTTTTATAGTTCTTGTCATAAACCGTAATATTATCCCTGCCGACTACAGCAATTTCAAAATCATCCAGATATATAACCCTGTTTGTATACCCTAATACAGCTGAAATATCTGAAATAACAAAATTCTCATCTTCTCCAACACCTACGGCTAACGGCGAACTGTTTCGGACAGCTATTAATTCTTCGGGGTTGTCTTTGTCCATAATACATAATGCATAAGCGCCTTTTAACTTTTTCTGAGCTTTATATACAGCACGTTTTAAATCTTTTTTATATAAACTTGCGATTAAATGAGCGACTACTTCTGTATCTGTATCCGATTTAAATTTACAGCCTTTCTTTTTAAGCTGCGCTTTGAGTTCTAAATAATTTTCGATTATGCCGTTGTGGACTAAAACAAGGCTGCCTGAACAATCAGCATGCGGATGAGCATTCTTTGAAGAAGGTTTACCGTGGGTAGCCCAGCGTGTATGGCCTATTCCTATAACCGACTTGTTTTTTTTATAATTCAACGAATCTTCTAACTCTTTTACCTTACCCCGGCGTTTAGTAATCAAAATTCTCTCTTTATTTATAGTCGCTACACCGGCAGAATCGTACCCGCGATACTCTAACTTTTTTAAACCGTCAATTATAACCGGTAATGCTTTTCTTTTTCCTATATAACCTATCACTCCGCACATAATTAGACTCTTTCTAACATTTCTTTTGAAATGTTTCCCGGCAAATTCGACAAATAATTTCCCGTAAAACAAGCTGTACAAAATTCTTCCGGCTTAGAAGATACAGCTTTCAGCATACCCTCAAGGCTTAAATATCCTAAACTATCCAACTCCTAGAATTTCCGGATCTCCTCAACCGAAAATTTTGAAGCTATCAGCTCTTTTTTCGTAGGAAAATCTATACCGTAAAAACAAGGAAATTTTAACGGCGGACAACTTACCCTCATATGTACTTCTTTTGCACCGGCTTGTTTTATTGTTCTTATCCTCATCTTGGTAGTGGTGCCTCTTACAATAGAATCTTCTATAATAACTACACGTTTGCCTTTAAATACGTTCTTAACCGGATTGAGTTTGACTTTAACCCTGAAATCACGGATAAACTGTGAAGGTTGAATAAAAGTCCTGCCCACATAATGGTTTCTAACTACGCCCATTTCAAGCGGGATCTTAGACTTTTGGGCAAACCCTAGCGCTGCATAATTACCCGAATCAGGTACCGGAGTAACAATATCTGCTGATACCGGATTCTCTTCTGCTAACCTTTCGCCCAGCCGTTTTCGTACCGAGTATACACTCTGTCCAAACACAACACTATCGGGCCTGGAAAAATATATATGTTCAAAGATGCACCGCGCTCTTTTTATTTCGTCAGAAAACTTTATCGAGTTTACCCCATTCTTATCTATAAAAACAGCTTCACCGGGTTCGATTTCTCTCAAATATTCTGCCTGGATAAGGTCTAAAGCACAAGTTTCACTAGCTACTACATATGAATCTTTCACCCGGCCTAAAACTAAAGGACGCCATCCGTACGGGTCACGGGCAGCTACCAGCATATTATCTATCATCAGAATCAAAGAATATGCACCTTCAATTTTAGCAAGTGTTTCGACGACTTTGTCCTGCACATCTTTTTTACCGCATCTGGCTAAAAGATGGACTGCAATCTCAGAGTCCATAGTAGTCTGAAAAATTGCACCTTGATCTTCTAAAGATTCCCGCAAAGATAAAGTATTAACAAAATTACCGTTATGAACTATAGCAATATGGCCTTTTTTATAGTCGACTATAAACGGTTGGACGTTCTTGGTTATACTTGAACCTGTAGTAGAATACCTGACATGGCCAATAGCAACACACCCTTTTAACCGGTTTATATTATCTTCAGTGAATACGTCGCTAACCAATCCCATACGTTTGTAATGATGTACGGATTTTCCGTCATAACTAACAATTCCCGCACTCTCTTCTCCCCGGTGTTGTAACGCATATAAACCCAGGTAAGTTAGCCTTGCGGCTTCAGGGTTTCCAAACATACCAAAGATACCGCACATATTAAATCCTTACTTCAACTCCTTTATTCCGTAAATAACCTTTAACCTGTTTAATAGTCAATTCGTTATAATGAAAGACCGACGCCGCTAAAGCCGCATCGGCTTTGCCTTCGGTAAACGCTTTATAAAAATCCTCTAAACTGCCTACACCGCCAGAAGCTATAACCGGTATATTTACCGATTCTGATACAGCTTTAGTCAATTCCAAATCGTACCCGTTTTTTGTGCCATCAGCATCCATACTGGTCAATAGAATCTCTCCGGCACCCAGATTTTCCGTACGTTTAGCCCATTTAACCGCATCTAACCCGGTCGGTTTACGTCCACCATATATATACACTTTCCATTTATCTTCAGCTGATTCTATCTTTTTCGCATCAATAGCTGCTACAATACACTGACAGCCGAACTCTTCTGAAGACTCTTTTATAATATCAGGATTCTCGACTGCAACGGTGTTAATAGACACCTTATCGGCTCCTGCTCTTAATAGGGTACGTATATCCTCTATCGACCTTATACCGCCGCCTACTGTAAAGGGGATAAACACTTTTTCCGCAGTCTCTTCTATAACCTTAATAATCGATTTCCGGCGCTCTATACTGGCAGTAATATCAAGAAAGACTAATTCATCTGCACCTTCCTGCGAATATAATGCAGCCTGTTCAACCGGAGAACCTGCATCACGCAAGTTTACAAAATGGGTGCCCTTTACTACTCTTGAATCTTTTACATCTAAACAGGGAATAATTCTCTTAGCTAACATATTCGGTTAGTTTACATGAAATTTTGGACAAAATTCTTAAGGATTAAAACTCCCGCTATCCCGCTCTTTTCCGGATGGAACTGCACGCCTATAATATTATCTTTCACAACTACCGATGTAAACTCTCTGCCATATGTAGTAACTCCGGCACTGGCTTCTTTTTCTTCAGGCACGACATAATAAGAATGGACAAAATAAAAATAACTGTTCTCCGGTACCCCCTTAAACAAACCCTTTTGCCTCTGTCTTCTGACCTCTGACTTCTGACTTCTGTCTTCTGACCTCTGACCTCTGACTTCTGACTTCTGTAAATTAACCTGATTCCACCCCATATGCGGGATTTTTACATCAGGAGAGAATTTCTTTACTTGTCCGTTTATCAAATCCAATCCTTTACAGGCCTGGTGCTCCTGGCTTTCGGTAAAAAATAACTGCATACCTAAACATATACCCAAAATCGGTTTATTTTTATTAACTACGTTATATATACAATCAGCTAAACCTGTATTCCGAAGGTTTTCCATGCCCCGATAAAATGCACCGACGCCGGGTAATATAACCGCATCCGCGGACTCTATATCAGCCTTTTGAGATGTAACCTGTACTTTCTTACCTATACTCTGAAAAGCTTTACTTACACTCTTTAAATTACCTAATCCGTAATCAACTATCGCTATCAAATCGTCTCCTTAAAGAATCTCGCCATTGTGAACTTAAAGAATCGAGTTTTAAATTAATAAGTTCATCTTCATTTACTGATATTTTAAGACTGTTACCGCCGGTTATACCTATAGATTCGCAACTGATGTTATGTTTAGAAGCTATTTTCTCGATTTTTGAAATGTTTTCTTTCGGACAACTGATAATAACTCTGCTTTGAGCTTCTCCAAACAAGACAGCATCTTTTCTATAGGCAAATTGCAGGTTATCAATAACCGCACCAATCATATTATCTTTATCGCTGATACAAGACTCCGCTAAACCAACAGCTAAACCGCCTTCAGAACAGTCGTGAGCCGAACTGGCCAGATTATCTTTTATAATACCTAATACAGTCTCATGCAGTGCCTGTTCAACTTCTAAGTTTATACCGGGGGCTTGGCCTTTAACTAAACTATGAATTTCTTTTAAATACTGGCTTGCACCTACCTCCTCTGTGCATTCACCTAAAAGCACAATAATCTCGTTATTTCGTTTGAAGTTTTGTGTGCAGATAGAATCTATATCTTCTATAATCCCGATCATACCTATAGTCGGTGTCGGATAGATTGCTCCGTCCGGGTTCTGGTTATAAAACGATACATTCCCGCTTACTACCGGCAGCTTCAACTTTTCGCAACTATCTATTATACCTTCGACACAGTTCTTAAACTGCCAGTATATATCAGGTTTTTCGGGATTACCAAAATTTAAACAATCGGTTATAGCTGCAGGAATAGCGCCTGTACAGACCAAATTGCGGGCAGCTTCTGCAACGGCAATCTGAGCGCCTTTAAAAGGGCTAAGATAACAATACCGGGAGTTACAATCCGTAGTTAAAGCTACTCCTTTTTTAGTTCCCTTTAAACGTATTACAGCAGCATCCGCACCGGGTACTACTAAAGTATTAAGCTGAACCATATGGTCATACTGTTCATAAACCCAATTTTTACTGGCAATTGTAGGGCATCCAATTAACTTAAGTAATACTTGGTTGTAATCTTTAGGTTCTTCTATATTTGCCAAATCTAATTTATTTGCTTTATTTATATATTCCGGTTTTTCAAATGGCATTTTGTATGTAGGTGCGCCGGTTAAATGGCCTGCAGCGACTTCAACTATTTTTTCTTCTTTATTTTTAACCCGTACAATCTTATCTTCGGTAACTTCTCCTATAACAACAGCATTCAATTCCCATTTTTCAAATATCTTCTTTATCTGCTCTTCTCTACCCTTTTTAACACAGGCTAACATCCTTTCCTGAGATTCAGACATCATTATCTCCCACGGCTGCATTCCTTTTTCTCTGCAGGGAACATTCTCTAAATCTATCTCTATACCAACATTACCGGCTGAAGCCATCTCACTAACAGAACAAGTCAACCCGGCCGCACCCATATCTTTAATGCCGGTTATATGCCCGGTAGCCAGAGCTTCTAAAGTGGCTTCTATTAAACACTTCTCTAAGAAAGGGTCTCCTATCTGAACGGTGGGCCTTTTCTCTTCGCCTTTACCTAACTCTTTTGAAGCTAATATACTGCATCCGCCTATACCATCACGGCCAGTACTTGCGCCTACATACATAATTAAGTTACCCGCTCCTTTAGCTTGAGCCCTAGCCAACTCTTCTTTCTTGGCTACGCCTAAACTCATAACGTTTACCAGACAGTTTCCAGTATAACAATCTTCGAAATAAATCTCGCCACCTACAGTAGGCACACCGATACAATTTCCGTAATACTGGATACCGTCTACTACACCTTTGGTAAGATACCGGTTATAGCCTATATCTAAACTGCCAAATCTTAACGAATTCAACAATGCTACCGGCCTGGCTCCGGCAGTAAAGATATCCCTTATTATCCCGCCTACCCCGGTCGCTGCTCCCTGTTTAGGTTCAACCTGTGAGGGATGGTTATGGCTCTCCATCTTAAACACCAGTGCGAAACCATCGACAATTATCCCGCCGGAATCCTCGCCCACAAGTATGGGAAACTTACCTTTTTTAGGAAAAAGTTTTAACCAGGATTTTGACCGTGTATAACCACAATGTTCCGACCATTCGACCGAAAACATCGCCAGTTCTGTACGTGTAGGTTCACGTTTTAGAGTATTAACTATTTTCCGATATTCTGAATCTGACAAGCCTAAACTTCGCCAAATCTCAGGAGTTATATTTGAATTTTGTTCTTTAGCCATTCCGTTATTGATTTAAAGATTAATAATCCGTCCGAACTCTTTAAAATGCTTTCTGAACTACGTTCCGGATGAGGCATCATACCCAAAACATTACCCCGCTTATTTGAAATACCGGCTATGTTACCGACCGCACCGTTAGGGTTATAATCCATAGATACTTCTCCTTCGGGGCTGCAATACCGGAATAAAACCTGCCGGTTTTCTTCGAGCAGCCTATACCCTTTATCGTCGATATAATAATTACCTTCATTATGGGCAATAGGAATACGTAAAACTTGATTGTTTATACAGAGGTTTGTAAACGGAGTGGAATTGTTTTCTGTCTTAATGTTTACATATTTACAGATAAAATGCAGGTTAGTATTTCGCAGCATAGCTCCCGGGAGCAGCCCTGCTTCTAAAAGTATCTGAAATCCGTTACATATACCTAAAACCAAACCGCCTTTATCAGCGAACTCAATAACCGATTTAGTTACCGGCGAAAATCTAGCAATAGCTCCGCACCTTAAATAATCTCCATAACTAAACCCTCCGGGCAATATAAGGCAATCAAATTTTGATAGGCCTGTCTGTTGATGCCATACATATTCAACATCAACGCCCAGGACGTCTTTTAGAACATAGAAACAATCCGCATCACAGTTCGACCCGGCAAATACAATAACACCAAACTTCATCAACCTTCCTCGATTGTAATACTATAATCTTCTATCACCGGATTAGCTAACAACTTTTCACACATCTGCTCTAACTCTTTTTCTGCCTGTACTCTGTCGGTAGAATCGATATTTAAAGTAATAAATTTTCCTATGCGCACACTTTCAACCTTTTCATATCCCATAGAATTTAAAGCATGTTGAGCGGCCAATCCTTGAGGATCAAAGAGAGTTTTTTTAAGAATTACATGAATATTGGCTTTTAACACATCTACTCCTTATTAAACAGCTTAATACATAAATGAAAAAAGCGCCCTTCTTTTATTTATCTCAAGAAAGGACGCCTTTGTCCATAGATTTATCTATTGTATAATGGCCTCTATTCCGGGTCAAGTAAAACTTGGAGTTCTTTAACTTTCCAATAAATCCCGTTAGAAAACTCACACGGGATATTAAACCCCGCGTTGGCAAAATTTGGAATAACCCGGTGGCAAACCACAAGGTATTTTCTAACCGGATAAATACAAGAACTTGATTGCAGTAATTATTTATGATTACGGTGATTTTTCCTCCTGCCTCCTACTCCCCACTCCCTACGGAACCTGCTAAGTACAAATCAATAGATTGGCCGGCCTTGAGGCCTTCAGATACCGCCCAGACAACTAAAGATTGGCCTCTATGTGCATCGCCGGCAGTAAATATCCCTGGTATATTAGTCATAAAATTTTTATCAGCCGCAATATTCCCATATTTATCCAGATTTAGGTTAAGTTGCTTAATCAACCCCTTTTGATTAGGGTGTAAAAAACCGGCTGCAATAATGACCAAATCAGCCTCTATCTCAAAAACCGAACCGGGAACTTCTTTCATAACCGGTAATTTCGAATGTGGCTTATTAACAAACTCTACCTTAACACAAGAAAGCTTCTGAACTTGTCCAGATTTACCTATAAATTCTTTAGTTAAAACCGCCCAGCGGCGTTCGCCGCCTTCTTGATGGCTTGTAGTGGTCTTTAATATCATCGGATAATACGGCCAGGGATAATCTTCACTGCGATTTAAAGGAGGTTTCTTTAACAATTCTATTTGAACACAATTTCTGGCTTTTTGCCGTAACGCCGTACCCAGACAATCAGCTCCGGTATCACCGCCACCGATAATTACTACATTCTCACCTTCAGCGCTAATAAGATTTTTATCCAGCCTCTTTCCGGATACCTTAAGGTTACTTTGAGTTAAATAATCCATAGCAAAATATATTCCGTTTAACTGCCTCCCCCTTATAGGTAAATCCCGCGGAACACCGGCTCCTATGGCTAAACACACAGCATCATACTCTAAAAACAACTCTTCTGTATGATAATCTTTCCCAAACCTAACAGCTGGTTTAAATATAATACCTTCTTCTTCCCATATTTTTATACGCCTATCCAGAATTCTTTTATCCAGTTTAAAATCTGGTATCCCGTATCTTAAAATGCCGCCGATATCAGCATCTTTTTCATATACAACAACTCTATGGCCTTTCTGGTTAAGAAAATTCGCTGCCGATAATCCAGCCGGGCCTGACCCTATAATAGCGAGGCTCTTGCCAGACCTTACTTTAGGTTTACGGGGTTTTACGTATCCGTGATTAAATGCATATTCAATAACAGCCAATTCGTTATCTCTTATAGTAACAGGCTCGTCATTTATACCCAACACACAACTATATTCACAAAGAGCAGGACATATCCGGCCGGTTATCTCCGGCATAGGATTTATAGCACTCACCAACTGATACGCTTTTTGAAAATTCTTCTCCGAAACACCCCGGTTAAATTCAGGTATATAACTGCCTAACGGACAAGACCAATGACAGAACGGCGTGCCACAATCCATACACCTGTTTGCCTGTTCGACCGTTTCTTCCTGCTTTTTTACAATCAAAGCCTCTTTATAGTCTTTGACTCGTTCTAATACAGGCCTGTATAAAGATTTTTTTCGTTTTATTTTAAGAAATTTCTTAACATCGTCCATATTTTTATCCTTCTAGAGCCTGTGCTACGCCTAACTTTTCTTCATCCCGTTTTTCTTGTAATATACGTTTATATTCTATCGGCATAACTTTAACAAAATTTCTAAACTCCAATTCGCTGTTATCAAGGACAAATTTAGCTTTAAGACTGCCGGTGTATCTATAATGATTTTTTAATAATTCATAAACGGTTTGCATATCCGAATCATCAAGCGTTTCTAATTCGACCATATCTAGGTTACATCTATCTTTAAACTTTTTTGCAGGATCATATACATAGACTATCCCGCCCGACATACCAGCACTAAAATTTCTGCCTACATTACCCAGAATTATTACTCTGCCGCCAGTCATATACTCACACCCATGGTCTCCTACACCTTCTACAACAGCTAACAATCCGGAATTTCTTATACAAAACCTTTCTCCTGCTATACCTTTAATATACGCTTCGCCTTTAATAGCTCCATAAAAAGAAGTATTCCCAATAACGATATTATCTTGAGTTTGTAATCCGGACTTTCTGTCAGGATATATAATTATCTTACCTCCCGATATACCTTTACCTACATAATCATTAGCTAATCCCTCCAACTCAAA
>CAZBZJ010000023.1:0-11854 GCA_964496355.1 uncultured Planctomycetia bacterium
CCATCATCACTTACTCGGTTAAGGAGATAAAGGAAAAAGGAGGATGTTATTCCGATGCGATGAGGATAAAGTTAATAAAGTGTTAGTTCCAGACTTGACCCCTTTTGTTATCTATATGCTTGACAAAGGCTTATTGTTGATATATGGTGTATGGTTATATGTATAGTTTATAGCACGTTCCGTAGGATGTAGGACGTAGGATGTAGGACGTAGGATGTAGGACGTTAACTTTAGTAAAGTGCTTGGTTAAAAAGGTAAAAGAAATGTTGAATAGTATAGAGGAGATATTAGAGGATATAAAAGCCGGTAAACCTGTCATTGTAGTGGATGACGAATCCCGCGAAAATGAAGGAGATATCGTTATTGCTGCTCAGTTTGCTACTCCGGATAAGATAAACTTTATGTTAAAATACGCCCGGGGGCTTATCTGTGTGCCTTTGCAGACAGATAGATTGAGAAAGCTGCATCTGCATCCTATGTATACAGTAGATGAATTGTACGGCGCTAAAGACCCATATAAAACTTCCTGGATGATATCTGTTGATGCCCGAAACGGTGTTACGACAGGTATATCTGCGTTTGATAGGGCTAAGACAATTAAGGCTTTGATTTGTCCTGATACTCAACCCGAAGATTTAACCAAACCAGGACATCTGTTTCCTCTTAAAGCACAAGAAGGAGGAGTATTAGTAAGGGCTGGCCATACGGAAGCTGCAGTTGATTTAACTAAATTAGCCGGGTTAATGCCAGCTGGAGTAATCTGTGAGATTTTAAAAGATGATGGCACTATGGCAAGATTGCCGGATTTAATAGAGTTCGCAAAGAAACATAACCTTAAGATTTGCAGTATAGCTTCATTAATTGAGTATAGACGTAAATTCGATAAACTGATTGAGAAAATAGAAGAATCTCTGTTGCCTACTGATGCCGGAGATTTCCAGCTGCATCTGTATAAGACGATGACAGATTCTGCGTTTCATGTAGCACTTACTATGGGTGATGTATCATCTGAACCGGTATTAGTCAGGGTGCATTCGGAATGTTTGACCGGTGATGTGTTTTCGTCGTTAAGATGTGATTGCGGGTCCCAGCTGAAAGAATCTCTCCGGATTATCGCCGAGGAGAAAAAAGGTGTTCTTCTCTATATGCGCCAGGAAGGAAGAGGTATAGGGCTTGATAATAAGATAAAAGCGTATGCTCTTCAGGATAAAGGATTGGATACAGTAGAAGCTAACCAGGCTTTAGGGTTTAAACCGGATTTACGTGATTATGGTATCGGTGCTCAGATTTTAGTCGATTTAGGTGTAAGTAAAATCAGGTTGTTAACTAATAATCCCAGAAAGATTGTGGGTATTCAAGGATATGATATTGAGGTAGTTGAAAGAGTGCCTATACGGATAAAAGAGAATACTAAGAATAAAGCATATTTGCAGGCTAAAAAGAATAAGCTGGGGCATATTATTTAATACCGGTTCGAAAGCCCTCAAGATAAGGGCAGGCTTTAAGAAAAGGAGAACAAACCATGAAAGAAGTAAAAGGTAAATTTGCCGGTAAAGGAAAAAAGGTTACTATAGTAGCTTCAAGTTTTAACGAGATGATAAGTAAAGAACTTGTTTATAGCTGTAGCAGGACTTTACAGAAATGCGGAGTTAATGATAAGGACATAACTTTAGTATGGGTGCCTGGGGCATACGAGATTCCTTCTATATCGGCTAAACTTGCCCAGTCTAAGAAAACCGATGCGGTTATATGTTTGGGTGCTATAATCAGAGGCGAAACGCCTCATTTTGAGTATATATCTTCGGCGGTTTCCCGGGGTATAAGCCAGGTTTCTTTAAACAGTAAGATGCCGGTAATATTCGGGATTATTACTGCTGATACTCAGGAACAGGCAGTCGAACGGGCAGGTATAAAACAAGGTAACCGGGGTAAAGAAGCAGCATTAGCGGCTTTAGAGTTGTTAGATACGTTTTTGCAGATAAGCTGATTTAGTTTTTGCACTGATTAGGTTTCAGGTTGATAAAAAAATAATTTGTTAAGCAATTTTAATAAGCAGGTTCTTTTAAAGATAAGGTTTTATGGGTATACGGTCTCGAGCACGCCGCTCAACTCTCCAGATTCTTTATCAGATCGAAATAGGTAAAGTTTCCTGTTCAGGAGCACTTCAGGACTATTTAAATCAAAAAGATTATCTTAACCCGCATAAAGAATTCGCCGAATTCCTTGTAAGGGGCGTTATAGACAACTTATCCGAAATTGATCAAGTTATCCGCAGGCATGTTAAGAATTGGGATATTTCCCGGATGGCGGTTGTAGATAAGAATATATTAAGATTAGGAGTTTTTGAGTTGCTCTATACAGAGGATATCCCTCCGCGTGTAAGTATAAATGAAGCTGTAGAGTTAGCCAAGACTTTCGGAGATATAGATTCGCCGAAATTCATCAACGGCATTTTAGACAGTGTCTTCAGAAAAGAAGCTATAAATAAGAAAGATGAATAATAAGACTGCTGATTTACATATACATTCTCGGTTTTCTGATTCTGATTTAAGCGGTAAGCAGATATTTACTAATGCTGAGATTAATGGCTTATCCTGCATTTCTGTTACCGACCATGACACTTTTAAATTCTATACTACAGAGGATTATAAAAGTTATTCCCGGAAATATTCGGTTGAAATTATCAAAGGAATAGAATTAAGCGTCGAATTTAATAATCAAGAGGTTCATATCCTGGGATATTTTTCCGATAAAGAGGTTGAACCTGAATTCTTAGCTGAGCTAAAGAATATCGAAACCCAGCGCCGGACAAGAGTATTTGCGATGGCAGATCGGTTATCTGTGTTGGGGATTGATATTGATACTGAAGAGTTTAAAAAGTTGGCTAGTAACCATTCTCTGTCAAGGCTGCACTTAGGTTCGTTTTTAAAAGATAAAGGAATAGTGAAAAATCTTAAGGAAGCATTCAATAAATATATAGGCCCTGGTAGGCCTGCCTATATTTCCAGAAGATACCTGGACATTAAGCAAGCAATCAGTCTATGCAAAAAATCGGAAGGATTAGTATTTTTAGCGCATCCGGTGACTATAAAGAACCAGGATTCAATAAAAGATATAATAGCTGCAGGCATAGACGGTTTAGAAGTGTTTTATCCTATGCATAGAAAAAATATGGTCACCGGCTATATGGATTTGGCTAAGAAACATAATTTATTAATTTCCGGCGGGTCTGACGCTCATGGCACATATAAAGATTACGCTTATATCGGCAAAACGACGCTTGCATATACTTATGTTGAAAAGATAAAAGAGAGGCTGTCTGAAAACAGCAAATTTAGTCATCCGGAATCTATAAAATGAGATCCGACACGATAGATAAAGATTACATGAACCAGGTTTTAAATCTGGCGGGAAAAGGCAGAGGCAAAACTTCTCCTAACCCTCTTGTGGGCAGCCTGATAGTTAAGAATGGCATGTTTATAAGCGAGGGCTTTCATAAAAAGGCCGGGTTACCACATGCCGAGATAGAAGCTTTAAATAAAGCCGGCAAAGGCTTAGCTGGAGCTACCTTGTATGTAAATCTCGAACCCTGCAATCATTGGGGGAAAACGCCTCCTTGTGTAGATAGGATTATAGATTCCGGCATAAAAAAAATAGTCATAGCGTGTAAAGACCCTAATCCGCAAGTTAACGGTCGATCCATAGCTAAACTCAGGAGAGCAGGCATAAAAGTTAAGGCCGGGGTCTTATCCAAAAAAGCTAAAAAGCTTAATGAAGTTTTTTTTACTAATATGGATAAAAACCGCGCCTTTATAGCAGTTAAATTTGCTCAAACACTTGACGGAAAAATAGCTAATTCTAAAAGAAAATCGAAATGGATAACATCTCAATATGCCAGAAAATATGCCCGGTTATTACGGGGTGTTTACGATGCGGTATTAGTGGGCGTGAATACAGTCCTGCTTGATAATCCCCGCCTTGATTCACCGGGCAAACAAATGCAAAAGGTAATCCTAGACCCTGATCTCCGGATTAAGCTAAATTCAAAGTTGTTTAAAAAAGGAAGCATTCTGATATTTACAAAAGGCCAAAATGTAAAGAAAAATAAGGCTAAAAAATTACAAAAAAAAGGCGAAATAATTCCTTTAAAATATCACCGGCATGGTTTTGTTATATCTGATGTTATTAATACTTTATATAAGAAATACGGAATAACGTCTATCTTTGTAGAAGGAGGATCGGCAACTTTAGGTAAATTTTTTGATGCCGGGTTAGTCGATAAAACATATATTTTTGTGGCTCCGAAGCTGATGATTGAAAACAATTCTTTAAATTCGCTTTCAGGCAAAAAATATAGGGATATAGACAACCTTGTATCTTTAAAAGATATAGATTGCAGAAAGATAGGCAACGATTTTTTATTTTGGGGGTATCCGCAATTTAAATAATCGTATATTTATTTTTACAGCGTAAAATCATTTTAGGTTAAAAGGGTATGAAGAAGAAAAGTTATACAACCGAAAAGAAATTTTCCGAACTCGTTGATATAGTCGGGATATTAAGGTCGGATAGAGGGTGCCCTTGGGACAGAAGGCAGAAGATTCCCGATTTAAAAAATTATATCCTGGAAGAAGTCTATGAATTGTGTGATGCGGTTGATGATAAGAATCCTGATTTAGCCCGCGAAGAGATAGGTGATTTGTTTCTGCTTTTAGTCTTTTTTTCTTTATTATTTTCTGAAAAAGGGGCGTTTTCAGTCAATGAGGTTTTGGATACTATCAATACCAAACTTGTAAGCCGGCATCCTCATGTTTTTACCCCGTTAGAGAAAGCCACCGGTTTCAATCGCTGGCCATTACCGACTGAAGCTGACGGTGGTTCAATGCCACCGTCAGCGCATACCGTTAGAGAACAGGGTGCTCTAACGGGGTTTACTTCTAAAAAACTAAAAAACCACAAATCTGTTTTAAACCGGTGGATAAAAGATAAAAATAAAAGAAAAAACCGGCAAAATCTGTCTGAGCGTATCCCGAAAAGCAGCCCGGCATTATTATCTATTAATAATTTCATGAAAGAATCCAAATATTTAAAGAAAAGTTTCCGTAAAGATATTATTAAGGATCTGGATAAATCTTTGAACAGCCTTAAAAGAAAACGCACAAAAGGGAACCTTGTAGATACTATATTCTATTCTGCCTGCCTTTTATCTTTTCAGCGCCACAATTCCGAACTATTGTTAAAGAAAAAAGCAAAACAAGAAGCTAAAAAAATACTTTATCAGCATGCAGAAACTAAGCCAAAAAAATAACCCAATCCCGCACTATCTGGTAAAATCTTCAAAAAAAATCCATGGTTGGTTTAACTGGGGCAGGCGAGAATGTACCCAGGAAAGGTTTTTGCTTAATCCTTATAATGGATGCAGTTGCGGTTGTTTTTATTGTTATACCAGAGCTTTACCGGGATATTTTCAGGAATTCCATAAAAAAGGGTCTGTTTTCGTATTCGAGGATTTCCCGGACCTGGCCGAAAGGCAGATCAATAAACTCAAGATAGGATTTTGTGGATATTTATCTCCGGTTACGGAACCTTTCCAGGCGGTTGAGAAGCATTATAGATATTCCGAACGGCTTATCGAAATATTTGTCAAAAAGAACTTACCGATAGAGTTTATAACTAAAGAACAGGTCCCGCAGAGAGTTATTGATCTGGTTTCTTTACAACAGCATTCATTCGGCCAGGTTTCATTAGTTACGCTTAAACCTGAATTGAGCAGAATTATATCCGGACCCGCCAGCCCGAAAGATTTATTGGATAATTTCGAGAGGATGAATAGACAGGACGTTTATTCTGTATGCAGGATTGACCCGATTTTACCCTTTATAAACGATGGTTTGGATGATTTAAAAGAGATATTAACAGAAGCTGGTAGACGAGGCGTAAATCATATTGTTGTTTCAGTTCTCGATATACCGCCAAAAATAAAAGGGTTTATAATAGCAAAGATAAAGAGGCTGTTTGGTGAAAAGATAGCCAGGCAGTATATCAGTCTTTATACTGAAAAGATAGGGTATTTAAACGCCGCTATTGATTATCGCAGGCGGCTATTCTCGGTTTTACGCAAAGAGGCCGATAAACTGGGCATGACTTTTGCTTTGTGCATGGAGTATGAAAGTAAAGACGGGCAGATTACCGGATTAAACAGAGAATTCTCTTCAGCTGTGAACTGTGAGGGTATGGATACCCCGATATATATACGTAGAGGAGAGAAGTTTTATCCTCAGGCCGGCTGTAACGGTAACTGTTTGAAATGTGAAACTCCGGTTTGCGGGATAGAGCCTTTAGCTTACGGTAAGACCGGTATGCCGTTGGCCCTTAAATATTCCGATTACCGGAAATTTTCTAAAATGTTGGCTGAACCTTGATTATATTCCTTTATGCAGCATCTGAGTTTATGCAACATCTGAGTCCGGGACTGAAATGTTGCATAAGGGCAGAGCGGCTGGGAATATTGAGGATTTTGCTTGATAAAATATATATAAATTAGATAATATTAAACTATACTTTTTTCCAAGATATAAATTTATATAGGATTCAATATAATAATCCTGTAGTTTGACAGGTTGCCGGTAAAATGATAAGCTGACTCGCTATGTTTACAGGAATAGTTAAAGATACGGGTAAAATCAGCAAAATATCCAAAAAATCAGGGTTGTGGAGGATAGGCATAATGTCAAAAAGCCTGTTTTCTGAATCTGCTGTTTCCGGCAGTATTGCGGTTAACGGGGTGTGTTTGACCGTAGTCAAAAAAGAAAGAGATACTTTATATTTTGATGTGATTGCACCTACCCTTAAAATATCTAATTTAAAACGGCTCAAAGTTGGCGATTACGTAAATCTGGAACCTTCATTGGCCGTCGGCAATAAATTGGAAGGACATTTCGTATTAGGGCATATTGATATAGAATCTAAAATAAGGCGTATAGGCAAGAAAAACGGCAGTTTTGTTTTAGAGATAGACATCAGCCAGGAATTTAAGAAATATATTGTACTTAAAGGGTCAATTACCTTAGACGGTATAAGCCTGACTATAGCAGAGGTCAGAAATAATAAAGTTATAGTTAATATTATACCGTTTACCTGGAATTGGACTAATCTGAAATATAAAAGAGCAGGCTTATATATTAACGTAGAGTTTGACTATCTGGTAAAGGCGGTATCGAATAAGCGGAATTTTCCCACCGCGTAGGTGGGAAATTCCCACCTACGCGGTGGGATTGAGTAGGTATTATTCATGTTTATCGGGGCGTGGCTCAGTTTGGCTAGAGCGCTGCGTTCGGGACGCAGAAGTCGGTGGTTCAAGTCCACTCGCCCCGATTGATTCACGGTGTGTAGAGTGGGTTCTCCCGCCACCTGAAAAATCTTAATATACGGCGGGAGCCGGCGGGCCTGAATAAGATATTGAAGTAGCGGGAAAGTCGGCTTGTCCCGATTTTTTGTAAGATAATTATGGAGGTGAAAGATGAAGAAACACAGGGCGTTTAGTATGAATATTTCCCGGGGGGTAGTTGTAGCTTCCAAAGATACGCAGGTTAAAGAAATAGCCAATCTTATGGACCAGAATAATATCGGCGCCGTAGTCATAATGGCGGGTGAGAAAGTTTCAGGAATAGTTTCAGAAAGGGATATAGTAAGACGAGTTGTAAGTAAAGGATTGTCGCCGGTTAAGACCAAAGCTAAAGATTGTATGACTAAAAAAGTAGTTACGATTGAGTTCCGTGAAGGTATAGATAAGATTTATAGGACTTTGTGCGAGGTGCATTTCCGGCATCTTCCTATTATGGATAAGGGAAAACTTGTTGGTATAGCTTCTCAAAGAGACGTACTGTATAGTTTAATGCCTAGAGGGTATAAGAAAAAGAAATAGTGCCTGGATATGAATAAAGAATCTATAGTACAAAACCATATTCTATTTAAAGGATATGTGCAGGGAGTCGGTTTCCGGTTTACGGCTGTACGGATTGCTCAAAAATATGGGCTTGTTGGCTGGGTGCGCAATAACCCCGATGGTGCCGTAGAGATAGTTTCCGAAGGAGAAAGAGAGAAACTTGATTCTTTCGTTGATGATTTAAAAGGTGCCTTTGATAGGTATATAAAAGACTATTCCAGAGAGGAATCGTCTGCTGCCGGCAGATTCAAGGAATTTAAAATATCTTATTAACTCTGCCTTAACACAGCCCCATTTTACATATTATGCTGATAGTATTGTTAGCCGATATCCATTCAAATTTAGAGGCACTCTGTTCCGTTCAGGAAGCGGTAAAGAAAATAGCCCCGGATAAGGTGATTTGTCTGGGCGATATAGTAGGTTACGGTGCTTGTCCTCAAGAATGTATCGATATTGTAAAAGCGAACAACTGGCAGGTTATAGCCGGTAACCACGATTGGGCTGTATCCGGTAAGATCGGTATTGATTCGTTCAATCCTTATGCAAAAGAAGCTGTTATCTGGACGAAAGATAGATTAACTGCGGATTACAAGGTGTATTTAAAAAACTTACCGCTTATATCTGGATATGATGGCCTTACAGCTATCCATGCAAGCCTTTATAAACCGGAAGAGTTTAAGTATCTCGATAACTATTTTGCCGTGAATAGGGATTTTTCTTTGTTAAACCAGATAAATAAACAAACCCTGTTTGCCGCACATACCCATATACCTTCGGTTTTTATTCGTAAAGGCGCTTCTTTGTATAAAGATTATTCTCAAACTATAGAGTTAAAAGATAAATTTAAATATATTATTAATGTAGGCAGCGTCGGCCAGCCGCGGGACAGGAACCCGGCTGGCTGTATATGTGTTTATGATACCGGTAAAAATACATTAAATTTTGTCAGGGTAAAATACGATATTAAAAAAACCCAGAAGTCTATTATTAAAGCCGGTTTACCTGAGATTCTGGCAAATAGGCTGAAAAGTGGATGGTGATTGGTTAATTAATTACTTAGTAGAAAGATGAAATTTCAAAAGACATGAAAAAGAGGATAGAGGAATTGAGGCAACAGATAAGGCATCATGATTACCGGTATTACGTTCTTTCTGACCCGGAAATATCTGATAAAGAATACGATGAGTTAATAAGAGAATTAAAGGATTTGGAAAGCCGGTATCCTGAATTTGTTACGCCGGATTCACCGACTCAGAGAGTATCCGGAGAGGTACTGGAAGGATTTAGAACGGTCAGGCACCGCCGGAAGATGTTATCGCTGGATAATAGTTATTCTATAGAAGAATTAAAGAGATGGCAAGAGCGGATAAAACGCGTCCTAAAATCCTCACAGGATATAAACTATATGGCAGAATTAAAGATCGACGGAGTAAGTTGTTCTTTAACTTATGATAACGGTATATTGAAATTAGGCGCAACCAGGGGTAACGGAGAGATCGGCGAGGATGTTACCCAGAATATACGGACAATAAAATCTATTCCTTTAAGGCTGACTGGCAATAATATACCCGGAATCTTAGAGGTTCGCGGTGAAGTATTTATGAGTAAAAAAGATTTTGTCAAAGTAAATAATACACGTAAAGAGAATAACCAGCCGCTTTTTGCTAATCCTAGAAATTCTGCCAGCGGTTCATTAAAACTTCTGGAACCCGGCGCCGTGGCAAAAAGGAATTTAAAGTTTATAAGCCATTCATTCGGTTTTATAGAAGGAGCTGATTTAACAAGCCAGCGGGAATTTTTTGATAAGGTACGGTCTTGGGGGTTGCCGGTAAGTAATCACAGTAAATATTGCCGGGGTTTAGATGAAGTTATAGAATTTTGCAGATACTGGCAGGGGAGAAGGGATAAAGTCGATTACGAAGTTGATGGAGTAGTAGTTAAAGTCGACAGTTTTCTAAAAAGAGAAAAATTAGGCCAGACTCTAAAAAACCCGCGGTGGGCTATTGCGTATAAGTTTCCGGCTTCTCGGGCAACTTCTCGAATAAAAAAAGTAGAGATGAGTGTGGGCAGGACAGGAGTAATTACCCCTGTTGCTATCTTGAATCCGGTTGAATGCGGCGGTGTAATAATATCGAGGGCTACCCTGCATAATTTTGACGAGGTTAAAAAACTGGATGTAAGGATTGGCGACGCCGTTCTGGTAGAAAGGGCAGGTGACGTTATTCCGAAGATTGTTAAGGCTATAAAGTCTAAGCGTAAAGGCAAGGAGAAAAGGATAAGTATCCCTAAAATCTGTCCTGTTTGTAAGTCTGAAGTCGAGAAATATAAAGAAGAAGGTGTAGCAGTTTGTTGTATTAACCCTAATTGTCCGGCACAATTGAAAGGCGGCGTCCTTCATTTTTCCGGTAAATCAGCGATGGATATAGAAGGTATGGGCAGAGCAGTTGCCGGTGAGATTATAAACAGAGGCTTTATCAGAGACTTAGCTGATATATATTCACTTAATAAAAACCATTTGCAGGCTATTCCGCTTTTTAAAGAGAAAAAAATAAAAAGATTGTTAAAAGCTATTGCAGACAGTAAGAACAGAGGGTTATCGAAATTTCTATTCGGTTTAGGTATCAGGTATATAGGAGAAAAAGCTGCTTTGAACCTTTCAAGATTTTATGGGGATATAGATAGATTTTTTTCTTTAAAAACGGAGGATTTGGAATCCGTGCCTGAAATAGGGCGGGTTTCGGCTAATTCGGTAGTCGATTATTTTAGCCAACCGCAGGTCAAGAGAATGGTAAAGAAGTTTAAGAAAGCCGGATTGTTATTAAAGGCAAAAGAATACGGAACTGATAAACAGGCCTCGCTTAAAGGCAAGAAGTTTGTCTTTACAGGTGCCTTAGAGGATTTTTCCCGGAGACAATCGCAGGATTATGTGTTAGAATTAGGTGCGGAAGCGGCAAATTCTGTGAGTAAAAATACAGATTATCTGGTTGCGGGCAGTAGCCCGGGATCCAAACTGGGCAAAGCTAAAGAATTAGGCGTAAAGATTATTAATGAAGAGGAATTTAAGAAAATAACAGGAAGGAGAAAATGATATGAAAAAGCTGGGCATAATCGTTCTTCTTGCGGTAATAGCGGTTAATTTAACGGGGTGCCACGCATTAAGAAAGAAGTTTGTGAGAAAACGCAAAAAAGACGTTCCGCCGCCTTTATATCTTGACCTTAAGGAATATCCTAAAGTCCCTACCAAAGATATGTATGATGAATATTATCTTTTTGTAAGAGGATGGCTGCAAGAATTGGAGAATTCTATAAAGGATAATATCAGCCATAAACGGCAAAAAAAAGCTATCGACGAAGCTATAAAAAATTTAGAGCAGATTATGTACTATTATACTGAAACAGGCAAAGAAAAGATAAAGCCTCTTTATGACAGGTTTACAGCATTGAGAGAGAAAGTACATGACTCTTACTTTCCCGCTTTAGGTAACTACAGCCGGATCATAAGGGAAATTGAGCGTATTAAACGCGATTTTGAGAATAAATTTACCTTTGAGAAAGCCTCGAAATGGATGCAAGAAGGATAAAGTAGATTATGCCCGAAAGTATAATGATAGAAGCTGTCACCGTAGGCGGGTTTGCGGTTAATTGTTATGTAGCCGGAGTTTACGGAGGAGCCGCATTTATTGTTGACCCGGGAGACGAATTCGAAAAAATAGATACAGTTATTAAAAAACATAGTTTTAAACCTGAATTTATACTTCACACTCACGGCCATATAGACCATATCCAGGCAGATAACCGTTTTAAACTACCGGTATATATACATGCCGATGATGTACCTTTACTAACTAATCCTGATTTAAACCTTTCTTCTTTTTTAGCGTCTCCTTTCAGCCTGAATGACCCAGCCAG
>CAZBZJ010000024.1:0-11531 GCA_964496355.1 uncultured Planctomycetia bacterium
CCATATTTTTAATGTAATCAGCATGCCCGGGACAATCGATATGAGCATAATGGCGTTTTTCGGTTTCATACTCGACGTGAGCAATATTAATTGTTAACCCCCGCTCTTTTTCTTCCGGTGCTTTATCGATCTCTTCATACTTCATTGCTGTTGCACCGCCTGTTTTGGACAATAGACTGGTGATTGCAGAAGTAAGTGTAGTCTTACCATGGTCTACGTGTCCTATCGTGCCGACGTTAAGATGCGGCTTACTTCGTACAAACTTCTCTTTGGCCATACCCCACCTCCTTTTTTCTTTTAATAGTTATAGCCACCTACAACTTTATCCATTATGTCCTGAGGCACCTTCTGATAAAATGCCGGTTCCATAGAATAGGTGCCTCTGCCTTGTGTAATATTCCTCAAAATATCCGCATAATCAAATACTTCTCTTAGCGGAATATAAGAATCGACCAATTTAACCTTAGCTTTATCCTGAACCATAGTAATCTGTGCTTTGCGCGTATTCAGGTCGCCTATAACCGCGCTTAAATATTCCGTAGGAGTCAATACTTCCAATTTCATTATCGGTTCCAGCAGTACGGGGCGTCCTTTTTTCAATCCATCGTTAAATGCCATACTAGCCGCAATCTCAAACGCTAAATCCGAAGAATCTACTTCATGAAACGACCCGTCGACTAAAGTAACCTTTATATTGGTTACCGGATACCCGCCTAAGACACCGCTCCTTGAAGCTGAATTTATGCCTTTTCTCACTGCCGGTATAAATTCTTTAGGTATGGCGCCGGCTTTAATCTTACTCTCGAAACCCACCTCTACTTTATCGATATGCTGGAGCATAAGTTCTACATGGCCGTACTGGCCGCGCCCGCCGGCCTGCTGAATGAACTTCCCCGTACACATAACCTTTTTCGAAATAGTCTCCCTGAACGCGACCTGCGGATTACCTACATGCGTCTGTATCTTGAACTCATCCTTCAACCTTTCGGTAACAATCTCCAGATGAAGCTGCCCCATACCGGCGATAATAGTCTGTCCGGTATCAGAGTTATATGAAGCCCGGAAAGTAGGGTCTTCCTCGGCTATTTTACTCAAGGCATATCCTATCTTCTCCTGATCTGCCTTGGATTTTGGTTCTATAGCCTGAGATATAACCGGTTCCGGAAACTGCATTTTCTCTAATAATATAGGGTTATCTTCGTCACAGAGAGTATCACCGGTTACAGTATCCTTCAATCCGGCAAAACAAAGAATATCACCGCACAAAGCTTCTTGTTTAATCTCTTGTTTATTCGCGTGCATCCTTACTATTTTATTGAGGCGCTGCCGATTTTTTTTAGCCGCATTATAAACCGAACTGCCAGCCTCAACCCGTCCGGAATAAATCCTGGTATAATTCAATTTCCCCACATACGGATCGACAACAACTTTAAAACATAAAGCACAAAACGGAGATTCTTCCCGCATCGGGATTGTTTTTTCCCGGTTTTCATAATCAAGCCCTTTTACCATCTCTATATCGGCCGGAGAAGGCAAATACCGGCTTATACCGTCCAGCATCAGCTGTACGCCTTTGTTTTTCAAGGCAGAACCGCAAAATACCGGAAAGACTCTTCTCTTTAAAGTCGACTTTCTTATCGAATCAATCAGTTTAGCTTCAGGTATATCCTTGCCTTCTACAAACCTTTCTAATATAGAATCGTCGGCTTCCGATAAACGCTCGATCATCTTCTCTTTATATCTCCTTACTAAATCCCGCATCCTTTCAGGATATTCTTCATTACTTAAAGTTATCCCTTTTTCATCTTTTTGGTAGACTGCTTTTTCTTTCAACAGATCAACTATTCCTAAAAACTCGTCTGTATCTTTATCATAAATAGGCAACTGCATAATCAAAGGAGTTGCTCCTAACTTTTCTTTGATTTCTTTTTCACATCGAAACAAATCTGCGCCTATTTTATCCATCTTATTCACAAATATAATTCTGGGTATCTTATACCTTTCCGCCTGCCTCCAGACTGTCTCAGACTGCGGTTCAACTCCGCCCTGCGCACACAGAATTACAATACAGCCGTCTAAAACTTTTAAAGACCTCTCTACTTCAGCCGTAAAATCAACATGGCCCGGCGTATCAATAATATTTATTTCATAATTCTTCCATTTACAATAGGTGGATGCAGAAGTAATCGTAATACCCCGGCTCCTCTCCTGTAACATCCAGTCGGTGGTAGTCGTTCCTTCATCGACTTCCCCGATACGGTGTATCCTGCCGGCATAAAAAAGGGCCCTTTCGGTAGTAGTAGTCTTCCTGGCATCTATATGTGCAATAAACCCGATATTTCTTATTAATTGCAGCCGTTTTATCTGGTTGTCGGTTTTGTTCATAACTGCCTGCATTTATCCATTCTCCTTAAGAAATACTCTTAACAGCCTCTTCTGCTCCCTAAAACCTAAAATGCGCAAAAGCTTTATTAGCTTCGGCCATCCTGTGAGTATCACTGCGTTTCTTTATTATTGCACCTTCGTTTTTATAAGCATTAACAATTTCTTCGGCCAGCTTTTTAGAAAGCGGCTTTCCTTTTTTTGCCCTTGAAAAATCACGTAGCCAGTGCATCGCAATAGAATACCCTTTATTTTTCTGGACTTCCATTGGAACTTGATAAGTAGCACCGCCGACTCTCCGGGGTTTTACGACCACACGCGGCCGGCTATTCTCCAAAGCCTGATAAAATATTTTTAAAGGTTCTTCGTTAATCTGTTTTTTAACAATATCCAAAGATTCATAGATGACGTTCGAAATCGTGCTTTTCTTTCCATTCAGCATCATAACATTGATAAACTTACCTAAAATAGGCGATCCAAAAACCGGGTCCGGCTCAGGTTTTCTTTTATCTGCTCTTCGTCTTCTCATATTATCTTTACTCCCGCTATAATTATCAGGTATATGCTTAAGTACACCCGATTACCATGGTTATTTATAGATTACACAGATCAATAATCTTTGTAATTCTTCCCGGATATCCGTACCCAAGATATCCCCTTACTGTCGGTTTTCCGGATATCTTTATTTGGGACGTTTAGCGCCGTATTTTGACCGGGAACGTTTCCTGTTAACAACCCCCTGGGTATCCAGGGAACCGCGCACGATATGATAACGAACTCCGGGTAAATCCTTAACTCTTCCGCCCCTGACTAATACAATAGAATGTTCCTGTAAATTATGCCCTTCGCCAGGAATATAAGCCGAAACTTCATACCCTGTAGTTAATCTGACCCTGGCTACTTTACGTAACGCCGAATTAGGTTTTTTTGGGGTCATCGTCCTGACCTGTACGCATACACCCCTGCGTTGAGGACAATTTTTTAAAGCAGCTGATTTACTTTTATTCTTTTTTGACTCCCGAGATTTTCTTAATAATTGCATTATAGTAGGCATATCATCCCTTTCCTGTTTTACTTACTCTCTTTACTGGTAACTTTTGTGCGCTTCGTGTTTTTTTATCTTCCTGCTCATGATGTGAATAAAAACCTGTACCTGCCGGTATTAAATGCCCTACAATAACATTTTCTTTAAGGCCCAAGAGGCCATCGCTCTTTCCGGAAGCACAAGCATCGGCTAAAACTCTTGTCGTTTCCTGAAAACTAGCCGCTGAGATAAAACTCTTGGTTGTTAAAGAAGCCTTTGTAATACCCAATAGTAAAGGCGTAGCAGACGCAGGTTTACCGCCTTTTTTAACTATCCGTTCATTTTCTTTTTGAAAGTCCCATTTATCTATTGCCTGCGACGGTAAAAATTCCGTATCACCGGGATCGTCTATCTTTACTTTTTTAAGCATCTCTCTGATTATTAATTCAATATGTTTATCATTTATACTAACGCCTTGTAACCGGTAAACTTCCTGAACTTCGTTTACTAAATATTCCTGCAGGACTTTATCTCCGCATACTCTCAATATATCCTGTAAAACTATCGGCCCGTCCGTAAGCTGCTGGCCGGCTACGACGTTATCACCGCGATAAACAATAGGGTGTTTGCCGAGTGGTAGCATATACTCTCTCTTCATGCCTGTAGGAGACTTCACGATAACTTTCCGGCTTCCGCCTTTACCCTGCAGAAATTCTACAAACCCGTCAATCTCGCTTACTACCGCAGGATTTTTCGGCCTTCTCGCTTCAAAGAGTTCTGCAACCCGGGGCAAACCGCCGGTAATATCTCTGGTCTTAACTATCAATCTCGGTATTTTAGCAATAACATCACCGGCTTCTACAAAGGACATATCTTCCGCCATTATATGTGCGCCTGTGGGAATCGGATAAATCCCCAAAACTTCATCTTTTTCCGAAGTTATTACCAGCTGAGGCTGATAATCTCCTTTATATTCTATGACCACTCTTTCTTTACGGTTAGTATTTAAATTAAGTTCCTCTTGAACCGTGACTCCGTCGATCAGGTCTTCATAACGCACTTTACCTTTTACTTCGCTTAATATAGGTACAGAGTAAGGGTCCCACCTGACAAATATCTTGGCTTTATCTATTTTTGTATTCTCAGAAACTAAAATAAACGCGCCTTGAGGAACCGGGCCTCTTTGTATTTCTCTGCCTTGTTCATCAGCAAGAGCTACTACCCCATTCCTGTTCAAGACAACAAAATGGTCTTTCTTTTTAGCTAACTTCAAGTTATGGTATTTAACTACCCCTGATTTCTTGGATTTTATATACGATGATTCCGCAACCCTGGACGCGGTACCGCCAATATGAAAAGTACGCATCGTAAGCTGTGTACCGGGCTCTCCGATTGCCTGAGCGGCTATTATACCTACAGCTTCACCTAACTCTACCATCCGGTTGGTAGCAAGGTTCCTGCCGTAACATTGTTTACATATGCCCCGTTCGGACTCACATGTAAGCGGGCTTCTTATTTTTATCTTTTCTATACCCATTTCTTCTATTTTACGGGCTATCTCCTCGGTAACTATTCCGCCGGATTTTACTATTACTTCATCGGTAATAACGTCTACTATATTATCGAGCGCTACTCTACCGGTTATTCTTTCCCGTAACGGCACTACGACTTCGTCTCCTTCGATGATAGCAGACAGGGTGATGCCGTTAGCCGTGGTGCAGTCATCCTCTTTTACTATAACTTCCTGGGCTACATCAACAAGCCGGCGCGTTAAATATCCTGCATCTGCAGTTTTTAATGCGGTATCAGCCAAACCCTTTCGTGCACCGTGGGTCGAAATAAAATATTCCAATACCGATAAACCTTCTTTAAAATTAGACGTAATCGGAGTTTCGATTATCTCACCCGACGGTTTTGCCATTAATCCACGCATACCGGCAAGCTGCCTAATCTGTAATTTAGACCCCCGGGCACCGGAGTCAGCCATCATAAAAACAGGATTGAAATCATCTAACCCTTTAAAGATATAATCGGATATTTTATCGGTTGTACGGGTCCAAATATCGATTATTTTATTATGGCGTTCCCTGTCGGTTATTATACCCTGGTTGTACTGATTATTTACTTTATTAATCTCTTTATAAGAAGCTTCTAACCTGGCCTCTTTTTCTTCGGGGACGATTAAATCATCCATAGCTATACTTACACCGCCGATTGTAGAATATTCAAAACCCAGGTTCTTCAAATCATCCAGCATTTTACTCAATACCACCGTATCATAACTTTTAGCACATTCTTTAATAAGCACTATTATCTTTTTCTTATCCAACGATTTATTGAAATAGGGAAACCCTACGGGTAAATAGTCATTTAGAATTATACGGCCGGGCGTAGTCTCGATAAGTTCCGGTTTATCTTCCTTTTTTATCCGGAACTTTATCTTAGCTTGCAATTCAATCTCTTCGCCCTGTAAAGCCGTTATAACAGAATCTTTGTCGGGAAAAGATATACCCTGCCCCTTCGCATCGGGTTTAACCAAAGTCAAATATCTCAGCCCTAAAACCATATCCTGGCTGGGTGAAACAATCGGGCGCCCGTCAGCAGGAGAAAACATATTATTCATCGACAACATAAGGATCTTCGCTTCAGCCTGAGCTTCTAAAGATAAGGGTACATGTATCGCCATTTGGTCGCCGTCGAAATCAGCGTTAAACGGCGGGCATACTAAAGGATGCAATTTCAATGCCTTACCTTCGACCAGCTTCGGATAAAAAGCCTGTATAGAAAGCCTATGCAGAGTAGGCGCCCTGTTCAATAATACAGGGTGATCTCTAATTACATCTTCTAAAATATCCCAAACCTCTACTCTGGCGCGTTCTACCATTCTCCGTGCGCCTTTTACCGTATGTACAAACCCTTTTTCTTTTAACTTCTTAATTATAAAAGGCTCGAAAAGCTCCAATGCCATCTGTTTAGGCAAGCCGCATTCATGAAGCTTTAAGTCAGGGCCTACAACTATAACGCTTCTTCCGGAATAGTCTACCCGTTTACCTAAGAGATTCTGGCGAAACCGGCCTTGTTTACCTTTTAACATATCCGACAAACTTTTTAACGGCCTGTTATTAGGCCCGAGAATCGGCCGGCCATGACGCCCGTTCTCGAATAATGCGTCAACGGCTTCCTGGAGCATCCGCTTTTCGTTTCGTACAATTACTTCCGGCGCACCTAACTTTATAAGTTTGGTCAAGCGGTTATTCCGGTTAATAACCCGCCTGTAAAGGTCGTTCAAATCTGAAGAAGCAAACCTTCCGCCTTCCAGAGGAACCAGCGGCCTTAAATCCGGCGGAATAACCGGCAGATTTTCAATAATCAACCATTCGGCTTTATTTCCCGACCGCCTGAAATCTTCGGCTATTTTAAGGCGTTTAAGGATTTTTTTACTCGATATCTTCTTTTTACTCTCTTCAAGTTCTTTTTTTAAGCGGCGGCATATTTTATTTAAATCCAACTGTTTTAAAAGTTCTTTTACTGCCGCAGCCCCTATTCCTATCTTTACTTTATCTCTAAAATCTCTTTTTATGCGGTATACTTCTTCTTCTGATAACAATTGTCTGTGTTTTAAAGAATTATCTTCGGTTCCTATAACAACATATTGCTCATAATAAATCACCTTTTCCAAATCCCGCATATTCATATCCAACAAAGCAGCCAGCTTTGACGGGAGTACTTTAAAAAACCAGATATGTGTTACCGGACAGGCCAATTCAATATGCCCCATCCGCTTACGCCTGACAGAAGAATGGGTTATTTCAACGCCGCACCGGTCGCATTTCATCCCTTTAAACTTAATGCCTTTCAATTTTCCGCAATTACATTCCCAGTCTTTTACAGGGCCAAAGATTCTCTCACAAAACAACCCGTCTTTTTCCGGTTTTAACGTCCTGTAGTTAAGAGTTTCAGCCTTTCTAACCTGGCCGGAAGACCAGGACTTCACAACTTGCGGCGAAGCTAAACCCAGGCTAACCCTGTCAAATCCTACTAAACCACCGTTCATTTATCATCTCCTTTTTCAATCTTAACGTCTATACACAATCCCTGAAGCTCCTTAGTCAGCACGTTGAAGGATTCTGGAGTCGACGGGTGTAATTTATGGTCTCCTTTAACAATTGCTTCGTATATCCTGGTCCGTCCTTGTACGTCATCACTCTTAACAGTCAGCATCTCCTGAAGCGTAAAACTTGCCCCGTAAGCTTCCAGCGCCCAGACTTCCATCTCACCGAACCGCTGGCCGCCGAACTGAGCTTTACCGCCTAATGGCTGCTGGGTAACTAAAGAATAAGGCCCGATAGCCCGGGCATGTATCTTATCCTCAACCATATGCACTAACTTCAGAACATACATATGCCCTACGGTAACTTCTTGTGCAAACCTATTACCAGTATGCCCGTCATAAACGACTCTCTTACCGCTTTGCGGCAGGCCGGCTTTAGCTAACAATTCTTTTATATCATGTTCTTTAGCCCCGTCAAAAACCGGGGTCTCCATTCTTATGCCAAGTTCTTTGGCTGCCCATCCTAAATGTGTCTCTAAAACCTGCCCGACGTTCATCCTTGACGGTACCCCTAAAGGATTAAGGACTATATCTACAGGCGTGCCGTCATCCATATAAGGCATATCTTCTTCGGGTACTATCTTAGCTATAACGCCTTTATTGCCATGCCGCCCCGCAAGCTTATCTCCGGCCGAAATCTTCCGTTTCATCGCAACATAGACTACTATTCTTTTTAAAACCCCCGAAGGCAATTCATCGCCTCGTTTTATTTTAGAAATCTCTAATTCTTTCTCCTGCAATATTTCTTTTATTCGTTCTTCATATACTGAGACTACTTCTTTAACTTCATCGGGATTATCCCGGCTCATCTTTTTTGCTTTCCTTTTAGACACCCCTAATGCGTCCATAATCCTTCTTACTCGTTCTTCTTCGATTATTTCTAATTCTTCGTTATAATATTCTTCGATCTCGTGCAGCATTTTTAGCTCTTTAGTGCGCTCTTTTTTAGATTTTCTGCCTCTTTCTTTACGTTGAAATACTTCTACATTTGTCACCACCCCTTCTATTCCCGGCGGTACCTTCAAAGAAGTATCCCGCACATCAGCAGCTTTTTCCCCGAATATAGCTCTTAACAACCTATCTTCTGGTGTAAGCTCTTTCTCGGTTTTAGGAGTAATCTTTCCTACCAGAATATCGTCGGGAATGACTCGTGCTCCTATACGTATAATGCCCTGGTCATCCAGATTCTTTATTGCCTCTTCCCTGACATTGGGTAAATCTCTGGTTATTTCTTCATTACCCAACCGGGTTTCTCGGGCTTGAAGCTCGAATCTTTCAACATGTACCGATGTCAATATATCCTCTTTTACCAGGCGCTGGCTTATCAAAATAGCATCTTCAAAATTATATCCCCTCCATGACATAAAAGCCGCTATCAGGTTTCTTCCTAAAGATAATTTTCCTTCTCGGGTAGCCTGCCCGTCAGCGATTATCTGTCCTTTTCTCACCTTCTGGCCTATATCAATCAAAGGCCTCTGATTTATGCTTGTATCCGCATTTGACCGCTGAAATTTCCGTAATAAATAAGTCAACTTACCTATTTTAATATGAGCCGAATCTACTTCTTCGACTATTCCGTCTTCTTTTGCAGTCACAACCGCCCCGGAATCTTTAGCGATCTTATCCTCCATACCAGTACCGACTAACGGAACTTCCGGAAATAAAAGGGGGACTGCTTGTCTCTGCATATTCGACCCCATCAAGGCTCTATTTGCGTCATCGTGTTCTAAAAAAGGAATGAGTGCCGCAGATACAGAGACTATCTGTTTAGCCGAAATATCCATATAATCGGCTTTCTTAGGGTCAATTTTAGGAAATTTACCTTTAAATCTAGCATGCACAAAATTATCCGTGATTTTATTATCCTTAATATACGGCGAAGGCTGAGCAATTGCTTTATTTTCTTCCTGGTCAGCAGTCAAATAGACGGTATCTCCAGTAACCTTAGCCTTATCCAGCTTACGGTAAGGGGTAGTAATAAAACCCAAAGGATTGATAGCAGAATAGGTAGTTAAAGAAGAAATCAACCCGATATTCTGGCCTTCGGGAGTCTCGATAGGACATATTCTGCCATAATGCGAAGGATGGACATCCCGGACTTCGAATCCAGCTCTTTCCCGGGACAAACCACCCGGCCCAAGAGCGGAAAGCCGGCGTTTATGAGTAATCTCTGCCAGAGGGTTAACCTGATCCATAAACTGGCATAACGGTGACCGGCCGAAAAAATCATTAATCTGGGAAGAAAATACTTTGGCGTTTATTAAATGCTGTATAGAAACTTCTTTCATGCCCGACAGAAGCGCAAACCGTTCAGTTGCCACCCTTTCAACTCTCAGTAAACCGATCCGCACTTCATGCTGTACTAATTCACCGACTAATTTAACCCTTCTATTACTCAAATGGTCTATATCATCTAACGATATTTCGCCCTGTTTAGCTTTGATAAGATGTTTAATTATATTTAACACTGTATCTTTATCCAGAGTACGTTTACTAAGGGAAGTCTCTACTCCTAACTTTCGGTTAATAACGAATCTACCGACTTTAGCCAAATCGTACCTGCGGTTATCTAAAAACATGCGCCGGAAAACTTCTTTTGCCGCATCTATAGTTATCGGTTCGGTAGGCCTCAACTTTTTATAGAATTCTAAGAGTGCTTCCTGTTGGTCTTTAGTATTGTCCTTTTTTAGGGTATTGACGACTTCCGGATACCGCTTATCGGAAAAAGCAGCTAAGATATCCTCATTTTTAGAAAACCCGAACATTCTTAAAATCTGTGTAGCTGTAAATGTCCGGCGCCTATCTATAATCACGCTCAATGTCTCGCTTATATCATACCGAAACTCAAGCCATGACCCGCGATAAGGAATAACCCTGGCAAAATACATCCGTTTACCTGTAGGATGGAGGTCCTCTTCAAAATAAACCCCCGGCGACCTCTGTAATTGGCTAACCACTACTCTTTCATCTCCGTTAATTATAAACGAACCATACGGCGTAATTAACGGGATATCGCCGAAATATATTTCTTGTTCTTTAACCTCTTCTTCACCGATCAGCCGTAACCTAAGCCGGAAAGGCGTAGCATAAGTTAAAGACCGCCTTCGGCACTCTTCGATTGAATATTTAGGCCTGCCCACTGTATAAGATAAATATTCTAACTTCCATTTACTGTCGGGGCTTTCCATAGGGAAAATCTCTTTAATAATCTCTTGTAACCCCATATTCTTACGGCGGTCAGGCGCTGTATCCATCTGCAGAAAATCTTTATAAGATTTCAATTGATGGTTTAACAGGTTGGGGATAGAATATACTTCCTTAATCTTTGCAAACGACCGGCTTTTCATTGTTTTGATTGCCACAAACAATTCTCCTTACTTTAAGGCAAATATTATTATATTTACCTAAAAATATATATAATCGGATTTAATGTCCTATTGAATCTCTACAGTCGCCCCCTGCGCCTCAAGCTTCTTTTTAATCTCTTCTGATTCTTCTTTAGTTACATTCTCTTTAACCGGTTTAGGAGCTGATTCTACTAACTCCTTAGCTTCTTTTAACCCCAGTTCAGTTATACCGCGTATCTCTTTGATAACCTGAATCTTATTAGCTCCTTTATCTTTTAAGACCACAGTAAAGGATGTTTTTTCTTCTTCTTCCTCCTGGGCAGCTTGTCCGGGAGCAGCTCCGGCTACCGCAGCTACAGGAGCCTGGGCAGTTACTCCGAACTTATCCTCCAGAGCTTTAACCAGCTCGGACAATTCCAGCACGCTCATCTTTTCAACGCTCTGAATAATATCTTCAATATTAGCCATTTTTAAACCTCCTCAAATTTCCGGAGAAATTTTGATCCTTCAGCGCTAACCAGCGCTGAAGGATCTATCTCCTTAATCCGTGTTTTTTTATTAACCCTTTTTTGTTTTCTTAATCTCCTCTAAAACCCAGGCAAACTTCAAGATTATCTGGTTCAAGCTATTGACTAACTGAGCCATAGGAGAAGCAATACAATTCGCA
>CAZBZJ010000025.1:0-3415 GCA_964496355.1 uncultured Planctomycetia bacterium
AACAACCGACCCCATCGAACCCATAATAAACCGGAAATCGGTTGCAGCTACCGATACATTCTTTTTATTAAGTTTTGCCTGGCCGTATATAGCAGCTTCCGTTAAACCGGTACGTTCCTGATCGCTTTTTATTTTTTGTTTATAAGACTTTACAGCCTGGAAATTCAGGGGGTCACCGGATTTAAGGTTTCGGCCAAATTCACCAAAACTGTTTTTATCAAATAACATCTCGACCCGGTCATATACTCCAATCGGGAAATGGTAGTTGCATTTAGGGCATACCATAAAGTTGGCTTTAAGTGTTTTGTTAAATACGGGATGGCTGCAAGATTTACATTTTGTCCATAACCCGTCGGGTATGTTTTTTTTCTGCAGGCGGACAATCGTATATTTAGGCTTCTTTTTGAATATCGGCATAGTTCAAACCTCAGGCCATTTATCCCTTAATCCTCATCACTTACCACTAAATGCTATAACCGGCGCAGCAATAGCCCCGATACAAACTTAGGATGAAAATAAGTTGTTTTTTGCGGTAATTTGTATCCTTTCAAGGCTAAATTCATTATCGCGCTTATATCAGGTTTTCGCAATATAAAACTACACCCGTTATATTTATCGGCCAACTCTATAGATTCGTCAATATCTTTGGAATATTCAATAGAGCCGGTATCGAACTTGAGTACCTCCTTAAATAACCACTCGTGTAAAAGGTACACATCCAGATTCCGGTATTCAGGATTTATTTTATCTAAAATACCTTCATTTTTCAAACACAAAGAAATAAATCTCTTCTCCTGATAAAAGCCAAAAGTAAAAGGCTGATTATATTTATTTACCGCCCGTAAAAAACTAACCTTCTCAGGAGATGCATCGATATAAAAGTAGGATTTTAATATCCTCATGAAATTATCCGCATTAATCTTTTTCTTTATAACTCTATGGGTGGGCAACACCAGCAAGTTTTCATCCTGGCAGGTAAAATAAGCGAGGATATAGTTTATATCCCGGTATTTATCTTCTTTATTCTTATTCTGCGAATAAAACTTCCGGGCGGCTTCAAACCGGTGATGGCCGTCGGCTATCAGCAATTTCGATTCTGAAAGCGCGCCGGCAATCGAGTTTATTTCTTCTTTTTCACTTATACGCCAGACTTTATATTGAACGCCGCCTTTATCCTTTACTTTTAAAAATGGGGCTTTAGCCGTATACCTATCCGCGATAACCTTTACCGTGTCCCTCCTCTTTTCAGGATAGATTAAAAAGATAGGGCTTAGGTTTGCTTTTAGATTTTCTATCATAGCCATTCTATCTTTTTTAGGTGCGGTGTGAGTTTTTTCATGAGGATAGGCCACAGCCTTTTCGTTCATCTTAAGAAGGGCTACAAAGCCGTATCTGTTATAAACTCTGCCTTTTACTTTGAAGGCCTGGCAGATAAAATAAATATGCGGATCTTCATCCTCGACTAATATGCCGTTTTTAATCCAACTGGAAAATTTTTTTTGTAGCTTCGAATAAGATGAGTTATCTTTCAGGAGGACATTACAATAATTGTAAGGTGAGGATTTACGGTATTTTGCGGCTGCCTGGCTGGTTATAACATCGTAGGGCGGACAAATAAGATTTTCGAACTTTTTGAATTTATCCGGATTATAAAATGTAGCATTAAAAGGTTTTATCCTGTCAATTTTAGGCATCTGTGCTTTTGTTTTGACATGTTTTGCATCCGGAGTCTGTATTTTTGCTACACTCTGATTTACTTGTGCTGTCTGCGGCTTTTTTTTCCTGCTCAGGCTTTGAAGAAGAATCGGTTGATGAAGATTTACGTTTATAATCGGTTATATAAAAACCTGAACCCTTAAAAATCAATCCGCAGCCGGGGCCTATCAAACGTTTTACTCCTCCTTTACATTTCGGGCATTCAGTTAAAGGAGCATCAGTCATTTTCTGGAAGACTTCAAAACTATACCCGCATTTTTCACATTCATAATCATAGTGAGGCATATGATTTACCCCCTTTTAGTAATGTTATTTGAAGGTGTTTTTGATTTTATCGGTAAAACTCGGTTTTTCTGGATTCTCGCCTCGCAGCTTAGCTAATTCTTCATAAAGCTGCCGCTCTTGGGAAGATAATCGTTTAGGTATATCAACATTCACCTTTACGAATTCATCACCTTTACGGCTGCTTCTTAGATCCGGCAATCCTTTACCGCGCAACCGAAACATTGACCCTGACTGAGTGCCGGCCGGAACGTTCATACTTACTTTTTTATCTAGAGTCGGAACGACTATGTCGGTGCCTAAAACCGCCTGTGTTAAAGTTATCCTTGCAGCATAGATAACATTACTGCCGTCACGTTTAAAATGAGAATGCGGTTTTACTCTTACGGTAACATATAAATCCCCGGCACCACCCGGCATATGTTCGCCTTCGCCGCGCACTCTAAGTGAAGACCCGGAATGTATACCGGCCGGTATCTTTACCGATAGATTTTTTTCGGTTTTTACTACACCCGTACCTTTACATTTCTGGCAGGGATTGGTTATAATCTGTCCTTGTCCTTTACACTGCAAACAGGTCTGGCCTAACCGGATAAAACCGGTTGAGCTATATACTACGCCTGTTCCTTTACAACCCGGACAGACCTTTTTATCCGAAGGCGAAGCTGCTCCTTCGCCGTTACATTGCGGGCAAGTCTGGTTACGCCTAATATGTACAGTCTTCTGGGTGCCGCTATATACTTCTTCAAGGCTAATATCAACCAGTGTCTCTAAATCGCGGCCTTGCGGTTTTCGCATCCGCCCCTGCCTTCGGCTTTGCCGGGTAGCCCCGCCGCCCCCGCCAAAAAAGTTAAACCCTAAATCCGAAAAAACATCTTCGAATATTGACCCGAACCCGGACTCACCAAAGAAACTGGAAAAATCAGCTCCGCGGAAAATATCCTGCTCGGAAAAACGGGAATCGATACCGGCGTGGCCGTAAGAATCGTATAGTTTACGCTTTTGAGGATCAGACAAAACCGCGTAGGCTTCGGAAACCTCTTTAAACTGTTCTTCGGCTTCTTTTTTCTTTTCTTCCGGTACCCGGTCTGGGTGCATCTTCATAGCAAGTTTACGATATGCACGTTTGATATCATCCGCGCTTGCATCTTTGGATACACCCAGTATTTCGTAATAGTCGCGTTTGGTAGTCATAATTATAGCATCGAGTTAGCCTTAGGATTATGCGGTAAGGATTAAGTGGTAAATGATAGGTAAGTAATCTAGTAATCCTTAATCCTTAATCCTTAATCCTTAATCCTTAATCCTTAATCCTTAATCCTTACTTATTGTTTTCCTCTTTATAATCAGCATCAATCACGTCGTCGTCTTTACCCTGTTTAGGTTTTTCTTCGTCCTGCCCTTGAGAGTCGGCTTC
>CAZBZJ010000025.1:3425-11112 GCA_964496355.1 uncultured Planctomycetia bacterium
CCGTTGAAAAGCTGGCCGAGCTTCAGGAGAAGTCATCAGTCAAGCGAAAAGGTCCTGTTCGATTTTTTCTTTATCATTGGTTTTAAGTATTTCCTTCAACGCCGTCAATTTCTCTTCAACTTTCTTTTTCTCGTCCGCAGAAACTTTGTCTCCGGCTTCTTTCAATGCTTTTTCGGTAGAATAAGCCAAAGTGTCGGCTTTATTTCTGGTTTCAGCAAACTCTTTCGTCTTTTTATCTTCTTCAGAATACCGTTCAGCATCTTTAACCATTTTATCTATATCGTCTTGATTAAGCTTCTGAGGCGCGGTTATTCTGATAGATTGTTCCTTACCTGTTCCTTGATCTTTAGCTGAAACATGCAGGATACCATTAGCATCTATATCGAAAGTAACCTCGATTTTCGGTATGCCGCGTTGTGCAGGCGGGATACCGTCTAGTTTAAACAATCCCAGCTGGACATTATCCTTGGCCATAGGCCGTTCACCCTGTAAGACCCGAATATCCACTGCCGGCTGGTTATCTTCGGCCGTACTAAATACCTGCGACTTCTTTGTGGGAACAGTAGTATTCCGGTCGATAAGCTTGGTTAAAACGCCGCCTAAAGTTTCGATTCCTAACGATAATGGGGTAACATCTAAAAGCAGCACATCCTTAACGTCTCCCTTAATTATACCTGCCTGTATAGCAGCTCCGGTACAGACACATTCCATAGGGTCGACACCGCGTTCGATCTTTTTACCGACATAATCTTCGACGAATTTCTGTACTACCGGCATACGTGTCGGGCCGCCGACCATAATCACCCTATTTACATCGTCCGGTTTCAGCTTGGCATCGGACAATGCATTCTGCATAGACTCCTTAGTCTTTTCTACAATAGGCATAACCAATTCTTCTAATTTGGCTCTGGTTATACTCATAACCAGATGTTTAGGGCCGGTATCATCGGCTGTTACATAAGGTAAGTTAATGTCGGTAGATATCGTCGAAGATAATTCTATCTTGGCTTTCTCGGCCGCGTCCCTCAGCCTTTGTTCGGCCATCGGGTCTTTTCTTAGATCGACTCCGGAATCTTCACGGTATTTGTCGATAATATAATCCATTAACATTTGGTCCATATCCCGGCCGCCGAGCTGGGTATCGCCGGAAGTTGATTTAACTTCGAATACTCCTTGAGCCATCTCCATGATAGTAACATCTAAAGTCCCGCCGCCAAAATCAAATACCATAATCTTCTGTTCTTGATCTTCTTTACCTAAACCATAAGCTAAACACGCAGCTGTTGGTTCGTTGACAATACGCAGGACTTTTAATCCGGCTATCTCTCCGGCATCTTTAGTAGCCTGCCGTTGATTATCGTTAAAATATGCCGGACAGGTAATAACCGCTTCGGTAACAGGTTCGCCTAAATACTCTTCGGCATCCTTTTTTACTTTTTGCAGGACAAAAGCCGAGAGCTGTTGGGGAGTAAACTCTTTTTCGCCTATCTTATACTTTTCGGTAGTCCCCATCTTTCTCTTAAATCCGCTCACTGTACCTTTCGGATTGATTGCCGCCTGTCTGCGGGCAGGTTCGCCCACCAATAACTGTTTATCTTTTGTAAAAGCTACATACGAAGGAAAAGCTTTGCCTCCTCCGATAGTCGTGCCTTCTGAAGAAGGAATGATTGTCGCTCTATTCTTATCTGCCATAATAGCCGCTGCAGAATTAGAAGTTCCCAAATCAATTCCAATAACTTTCGCCATTTCAAAACCTCCTGATTACAGTGATTAAATATTGATTACAACGATTTATAGGGGGTCAGGCAGGCCTGACCCCTACAATTCATCATCGGTTTCTACTTTAATGTCTTCGGACTCAGGACTTTGGGCTTCGGACTTTTGCCCCTGCTCCTGGTCTAACTTCTGACTTCTGTCTTCTGACCTCTGTCCTCTATCCTCTGTCCTCTCTTCTGACCTCCGTCCTCCGTCCTCTGTCCTCTCTTCTGTACTCTGTTCTCTGTTCTCTGTACTCTTAAGAACACTCACCTTAACCTTAGCCGGCCTCAAAACTTTATCGCCATACCTGTATCCTTGTTGTATGACTCCGATAACCGAATGTTCGGGTAAATCATCCCTTTCTTCATAAAACAAAGCTTCGTGTAAATTGGGATCAAACGGTTTATCCTTTGCCTGAATAGCTTCTACGCCTTCCTTTAATAAGACATCTTTAATCTTATTATATACCATAGTCAATCCACGAATATGCTCGCCTTCTTCTTTACTTAAATTACTCATCGCAGCTTCGACTTCGTCAAGTACATGGGTAAAATCCTTTACTATCCGGTAATTGCCGAACTTAAGCAGTTCCTCTTTCTGTTTTGCCCATAACTTTCGGGCATTTTCGGTTTCGGCATACAGGCGAAGGTATTTATCCCATATTTCATCCCGCTCTTCAGCCCGTTTTTTTAGGCCTTTAAATTCAGCCTTAGAAATAATCATCTCTTCATCTGTTTCTTTTTCTTGTTCGGCATTTGTTTCGGCTTCCGGCTCTATTTGATTGTCAGGCTTTTCGTTAATCCGGCCGTCTTCCTCTTTATTTTTATTTTTCTTTGAGTTTCCAAACATCGTTTATACCCTCCGTAAAATTCCCGTTTCCAGGTAATCTTTCAAGGACTTTAAACGCGGTACGACATATGAGTAATTCATTCTTACCGGCCCTAATACGCCTAAAAAAGCCCGCCTTGTTCCGTCTGAATCGAGTGACGATAAGACTATAGAACAATTCCTGATACCTTCCAGCCCGATCTCATCACCGATAAAAACTTTTATGCCTTCGCACAGGTTCTCTTTGATAAACCGGTTAAAAAGCGCTACTTTTTCTTCTAAAACCATAAATATATTTCGTAAAAGCTCTACATCGCCGAATTCCGGTTCTTCCAGCATAAACCGGGTCCCCCAGAAAAACAATCGTTGCCGTTCATGCTCCACGAAACCTAAACCGGTGTAATGAGTTAACGTCGATATAATCTTCGAAGCTTCTTCTAAAACATCTTCTACCTTTTCAATGTGGCCTTTATCTCGGTTAAAAATAGCCGATACTGTATCACTAACCAATTCATCGGCATTACAATCTTCCATCAAAAAATTCACATAGTAACGATACCCTGCTTGTGTGGGCACCCGGCCGGAACTCCTGTGAATATGTGACAAATACCCTAAATCCTCCAACTCTGACATAATGTTGCGTAATGTTGCAGTCGAACACGGCAGATTAAACTTCTCCCTTAGGTATTCGGAACTTATCGGTTTTCCGTCTTGAACATACCCCTTAATCACTAGATTAAGGATTCTGCCCTGTCTCTTTTTATGGTCTAACCATCTTACCATTTTTCGTAATATTTAAAGTAAAAATATCGATTTGGCACTCGGTCGGTGAGAGTGCTAAATATGTTAACATATTTGTCCTGATTGTCAAGGATCTTGGAAATTATTATACGGATTTAGCGCGTTTCTGCAGATGCTTTTCAAACTGAGTCTTATACTTATTTATTTGGCGCAATAGAGCCTGTGTTACTTTATTAACGGCAATAGCAGCATCCGGGCCGCGTTGTTGAGCTTTCAAAACCCGTCGCGGCATATATAAAGTTGCCCAGCTTAAATACTCCTCTCTGTGCGGGTTCTTTTCTATATGCAATGATATATGCACCGGTTCATCGCTTTTTAATATATTCATCCGCTTCTTTATCTTCGCAACATCCTTATTTATGACATCATCAAGATACTTCGACGGCTCCATTCGTTTAAAAGACACATCAATTCTCACTGCTTCCTCCTTCCTTTACACATTCACTAATCTTACTTTGGTGCTTTTACTTTTTCGAAGACGATATTGCCCTGTCTAAGTTTAACAACAACATTATCGCCTTCTGCTATATCCTTATTTAAAAGTTTCATGCTTAGCGGATTAACCACAAATCGCTGAATAACCCTCTTTAACGGCCTGGCGCCATATTCGGGATTATACCCATACTCGCTTAGAAAATCTTTAGCCGGCCGGTCAAATTCAAGTTTAATATTTTTATTCTCCATCCTTTCAATAACATCCTGAATATGCATTTCAACAATTTTGCGCAAAGCCTGTTTATGGAGTTCATTAAACACGATTATTTCATCCAGCCGGTTAAGAAACTCGGGTTTAAACTTAACCTTCAAATTTTCTTTAACCCGTTGTTTTATCTCATCCCAAGAAAGATTCTTCTTTTGATAATTCTCGCTGCCCGCATTAGAAGTCAAGATTATAACCGTATTCTTAAAATTAACAGCCCGGCCCTGTGAATCGGTAAGCCGGCCTTCGTCGGTAATCTGTAAAAGTACATCGAAAATTTCCGGATGAGCTTTTTCTATCTCATCGAACAAAACTACTGTATAAGGCCTTCTTCTCACGAATTCAGTCAACTGCCCGCCTTCTTCATAGCCAACATAACCCGGCGGCGCCCCCATCAAGCGCGACACGCTAAATTTTTCGGTATATTCCGACATATCTATCCTCAACATCGCGTTTTCATCATTAAACAAAAACCAGGCTAAAGTCTTTGCAAGGTGTGTTTTACCCACACCGGTCGGCCCTAAGAACATAAACGAACCAATCGGCCGGTTAATATCCGCTAAGCCTGAACGCGACCTCCTGACAGCATCAGAGACTGCCTGCACGGCTTCGTGCTGGCCTACTACTCTTCTTTCCAACTCTTCTTCCATATGAACCAACTTAGCGAGCTCTTCCTCCATAAGCCGGCTGACCGGTATACCTGTCCACCGGGAGACTATCTCAGCAACATCCTCTTCATCGACTTCTTCTTTTAGCAGCATCCCCTCTTTACGCGATTCTTTAAGTTTGGCCTCCAGCTCTTTCACTTTTTTTTCCAACTCCGGTATCCTGCCGTACCTGATTTCAGCGACCTTATCCAAACTGCCTTCGTGTTCCATGTTCTTAGCCTGAACTTTTAAATCTTCTATATTTTGTTTGGCTTTTCGTAAATTATTAATAATATCACGTTCAGCCTGCCAACGCGCTTTAAACTCATTAACCGTTTCTTTTACATTACTTATATCCTCTTCCAGTTTTTTTAGCCTTTCTTTTGAGGCTGCGTCTTTTTCTTTTTTAAGCGCCTGGCGCTGAATCTCCAATTCCAGCAACCTGCGTTGTTCTTTATCTATTTCTTCGGGCATACTCTCAATTTCTATCCTTAAATGCGACGCGGCTTCATCGATAAGATCGATAGCTTTATCCGGCAAAAACCTGCCGGTAATATACCGGTCCGACAAGGCCGCGGCTGCGATAATAGCCTGGTCTTTAACTCTTACCCCATGATGAACCTCATACCGTTCTTTAAGCCCTCTTAATATGGCTATAGTCTGCTCAACCGTCGGTGCTCTAACTATAACCTGTTGAAACCGCCTTTCTAAAGCGGCATCCTTCTCTATATATTTTCTATATTCATCAAGGGTAGTAGCCCCTATACACCGCAGCATACCTCGGGCTAAAGCCGGTTTTAACATATTCGAAGCGTCTATTGCCCCCTGTACCGCGCCGGCACCGACTAAAGTATGCAATTCATCTATAAACAAAACGATCTGTCCTTGTTTTGACTCAATCTCTTTTAATAACGCTTTTAACCTCTCCTCAAATTCGCCCCGAAACTTTGCTCCGGCAACTATCATGCCTAAATCCAGAGCTACCAACCTTTTTTCTTTCAGGCTTTCCGGCACATCACCTGCCGCGATACGCTGAGCTAACCCTTCGGCTATAGCAGTCTTACCGACTCCGGCTTCTCCTATAAGCACAGGATTATTTTTAGTCCGGCGTGACAATACCTGCATCAACCTTCTAATTTCCTGGTCTCTGCCGATAACCGGGTCTAGCTTGCCTTCTTTAGCCAGTTTAGTTAAATCTTTGCCGAATTTTTCTAAAGCCTGATACGAACTCTCAGCGGTAGGCGAATCAGCATGGTGGGCGCCTCTTACCTGGGCTAAGATACTCTCAATATTTTTTGTTAATACGCCCTGGACTTTTAAATAATTCTTTAAAAAATCATCTTCGGCTAAAGCCAGTAACAGATGTTCAGTAGATATAAATTCATCGCCTAATTTTTTTGCGATATTTCGAAGTTGCGCAAATACTTTATTCAACCTTTGAGAAAGGTAAGGTTGAGCCGAATCCGATTCAACCTGCGGTAACTTATCGATAGCTTCGTTAGCTTTTGCTTTTAAATCTACTAGGTTTATACCTGCTCTTTCTAATATAGTACAAGCCACATTCTTACGGTCTTCTAAAAGGCCTAAAACCAGATGTTCGGGAGTAATCATCTGGTTATTTCTGTTTGCAGCTATATTTAAAGCTGAATTAACCAGCTCCTGTGTTTTTAAAGTAAACTTATTCATATCCATTGAAACGCCTCGTTCTTTTAATCAGTTTCATCTCATCGAAAAGAATATTACCATCTCTTTACTATTTCGGGTTTTATTAAATCCAACTTCTCATATATCTTTAACAATAATACGCCTCCTGCAAACCCGCCTATATGCGCCCAGAAGGCAACCCCGGTCTGACCGCCAATACTGGATAAACCAAAAAGCAGCTGGTATATAAACCAGAACCCTAAAAAAAATACTGCCGGCACTTTAATAATCTGCCAAAAGAAAAACAGCGGCAGCAAGGTAATGACTTTAGCGTTAGGGAACATCAAAAAGTAAGCGCCCAATACTCCGGCTATAGCACCTGAAGCACCGATTGCCGGCAAAGCAGAATTCATATTAAAAATAAAATGTATCATATTTGCAAATACTCCGCATAATAAATAAAAAACTAAAAATTTGCCTCTACCCATCCTGTCTTCGACATTATCTCCGAATATCCAGAGATACAGGGAGTTCCCTAAAAAGTGCATCCATCCTCCATGCAAAAATATACTTGAAAAAAACGAGCCTATCTTACTATATATAGGTATATCAGCCGTCAGCCTCACCGGCACAAACCCAAACCTCATAACAAAAGCATGGATAGAACTTCCCTGGCCCATCTCAACCAGAAATACAATCAGATTAATAATTATTAAACTTATTGTAATTACCGCTGTGCGGCTATGTGGGTTATCGTCTTTTAATGGTATCATATTAAATTAGACCTTAGACTTAAGACCTTAGACCCCCTGACTTCTAACCTCTAACTTCTAACCTCTAACTTCTTTATCCACTCTGCTCTCTGCCCTATGCCCTATGCCCTATGCCCTTCTCCTCATTCCTCATGACTGATCTCAAAAAACATCTTAACACCCTGAATGTTTACTCCCTTGTCTTCCATCAGATATTTTACGCATTCGATCTTCTTTATGTCATGCTCGGAAAACAATACTTTTTTCTTTCCTACTTTTTTCGGATTCACCAGGCCTTCCTTGATTATGTTTCGCACAGTCCAGTAATTCAAATCAGCCAGCTTGCACACAACCTCAATCGGAAAAACTGCCTCGTCCTCTCTGATATCAACACTAAAGCTCTCCTCTATCTCCGTAAGAAATTCAGCGAAGATATCTTCGAGTTTTTTAGGCCGTTTCTTCTTATTCATCGCATATTAAATATAACTTAAAATGAGAAATTCGTCAACTATTTTTTAATATTTTTTTCAAAATTTTTAAATTTATTTTCAATTTTT
>CAZBZJ010000026.1:0-11075 GCA_964496355.1 uncultured Planctomycetia bacterium
CCTAAAAAAATATTTATCCCATCCGATTTTTCTTCGGCTGCGTATTTCATCGCGTTAGGAGATTTAGCAAAGGATAGTAATATTGAGATTAAAAAGGTTTCTATCAATCCTTCTCGAACAGGGCTGTTAAAAGTTTTAAGGCGTATGGGGGGGGATGTTAAACTTAGAAATGTGGATAAGATCTATCATGAACCCTATGCAGATATAATAGTGAAAACTTCTTTGCTCAACGGTACAATCATACCGAAAGAGGATATACCCGCTATGATAGATGAAGTCCCCTTGATCTTTGTGCTGGCTGCGTTTGCTAAAGGTAAGACTACTGTTTACGGGTTAAAAGAGCTTAAAATCAAGGAGACGGATAGAATCAAGTCTATGGAATATAATTTGAAGAAAATGGGTTGTGATTTTAAGGCAGTTAAGTATCGGGATGATAACGGAAAGATAGATTGGAAAGCCGACATTACCGGCAAAAGAACTATAAAGCCGGCCGATATAAAAAGTTTCTCTGACCACCGGACAGCTATGAGCCTTATTATAGCATGCCTTTCTGCGGGAAGGCCGGCCAGAATAGATAACATGGAGTGTATTAAAAAGTCCCTGCCCGGTTTTCTTGAAATATTCAATCCATTTAGATAATCCCGGGATTGCTGCGTTTTTTAACAAAATTATTGACAGGGGCAGATTCAAAGAGTATATATGTAGAATTAAATTAATTCATATTCCTACCTCGTAAAAGATAAAAGGAGGGCAGAAAAATGTTAATAATAAGGCGCCTGATGGTGTGCTGGGCGATTATCATAGGAGGGATTTTTGTATTCCCTGTCTTTGCTCAGGAACCTCCTGCTTCTCAAACAGCTGGCGGGATATTAAAGCAGGAAAAACAGATGGAAAAAATTAGAGAGATTGAGAAAGAGATAAAGACTAAAGAAAAAGAACCGGAAAAAGCTGAAGACGAAGAGGTGTTACCCGGCGAAGAAGGAGAAAAAGTACTTATTAAAGAAATTCGTGTTGAAGGCGCAAGTTTAATATCTGATGAGGATATAGAGAAGGTAGTCTCCGGATATGAAGGCAAAGAACTTTCTATGGGAAGGATGCAGAAGGCAGCCGATTTAATAACTGATGAATACCGTAAAAAAGGTTATACGACCTCAAGAGCTTATATTCCGCCTCAAACAATCCAAAAAGGAATTTTAATAATTAGAGTTATCGAAGGCGAATTAGGAAAAATTAATATTGAAGGCAATACTTATTTTAAGTCTTCGCTTTTGAGGAACAGTTTAAGGCTTAAGGCCGGCGAGCCGTTTGATTATTCCAAATTGCAAAATTCCCTTACCTATATAAATGAGCATCCAGACAGAACCGCTAGGGTGGTATTAGTCCCGGGAGAAAAGCAAGGTACTACAGACATAGTTTTAAAAGTCGAGGATAACTTGCCTATTCATTTAGGGTTTAATTTCGATAATTACGGGTCAAGATATATTGAAAAAGACCGGTATTCGGTTGTGTTTGACCATAACAACCTTTTCGGGTTCGACGATAAACTGCATATAGAGTTCCAAAGGGCAGAGTATGAACTTTACCGGATGCGGTCGTTTAGATATGTAGTGCCGATTAATATAACCACTGAAATTGGCGGATATGCTTCTCGCAGCCATACTAAGCTGGGCAGAGAGTTTCAGCCTGTGGATTCACGCGGAAGCACCAAGCAGTACGGCATATTTTTAACCAAGGATATTATCACCAAACCTGATTTGGATATTACTTTAAATTTGGGATTTGATTATAAAGATATCAGTAACTATCTGCTGGGTATATTGAATTCACGTGACGAGTTAAGAATCGTTAAAGCAGGGCTTGATTTTGATATAAGCGATAAGTTGGGCAGGACTATATTTACTACCGAATTGAATGTCGGCATACCGGATATAATGGGCGGTTCCGAAGATAAAGACCCGCAGGCAAGCCGTGCCGGGGCGGGGGGTGAGTTTTATAAAGGAGTATTCAATTTATTCCGGTTACAACCGGGGCCGTTCTCTTCTTACTTTTTATGGAAGAACCAGGCTCAGTTTTCTGCTTATACTTTAGCTGCGTCCGAACAGTTTCAAATCGGCGGCCCGGTTAGTGTACGCGGTTATCCGCCGGCTGAAGAGTCTGGCGATAAAGGATATTATACCAGCTTTGAATGGTCGTTTCCTTCCTACGTCTTTCCGAAAGATTGGAAAGTGCCTTTTACAAACGACAGTTTGTATGATGCTTTGCATACGGTATTATTTTATGATTGGGCGGCTGCTCATTTAAATAACCCGGCCGGAGGAAAGAAACATCAGACTTTAAAGGGGGCGGGGTTTGGGTTCAGGCTTAACCTGTCCAATGATTTTTCCGCGCGTATAGAATTTGGATATCCTTTAGGCAAAGATTCTTCCGACGGGCATAATATGCAGCATTGGGTTGAAGTGACTCATTTGTTTTAGTAATAACGCAGGCTGAGCATAAAACCTAATGGGCGCATTTATAATTAATGTTTATAAATATTTTATAAAAGTCTTTAAGAAAGTTTTTTTCATAGGTTATCAAGTAAATAACAAATAAAATCAATGTTTTTATGCGTTTTCGTTTATGCCTTGACTTTTTATAAGGAAAAATGGTATACTTTGTAACCGTTTACATTCCACGTGATTCTTTCCCAAAAAATGGGTAGATGATACAACAAGTCAAAAAGAGGAGAAGAAATGTTTAGAAAAAGCAAAATGTTAAATTTGTTTGCGCTGGCAACCTTTTTGTCATTTGCGTGTATTCCTCAATACGGATACAGTTTACCTCAAGGACAAAATGTTGTTGAGGGTAACGCTGAGTTTACAGTTAATGGCAAAGTTATGGATATTGACGTTACTACCGATAAACTTATTGCCGAATACCAGAGTTTTTCCGTCGGCAGCCCTGAGGCCGTAAATTTCCATCAACTTTCAAAGTCTTCGGTTGCTTTAAACCGTGTTATTGGAAATAACCCTTCGAATATTTTTGGTTCCTTAACAGCAAACGGTAGAATATTTTTAGTTAATCCTAACGGTGTATTGTTCGGGCCTAACTCTTGCGTAGATACAGCCGGGTTGGTAGCTTCGACTTTGAATATCGATAATGATGATTTCTTAGCCGGCCGGTACACGTTTTACGGACAGGGCGGTACGGTAGCTAACCAGGGCTATATTTCCTCTCCCGGAGGTTATGTTTCGTTATTAGGAAATTCAGTCAGAAACGAAGGGGTTATCGAAGCTAACTTAGGCAGTGTTGCTTTGGCCGCAGGCGAAAGGATAACTTTAGAATTAGACCCGGAAGGGTTGATAAGCGTAGTGGTTGATGAATCTACTACCGAGAATTTAGAAGGGGCAGATTCAGCGGTGGAGAATACAGGCACTATTGAAGCTGAAGGCGGAAGAGTTGTCTTAACTGCTAAAGCTTTAGGCGGTGTGTTTGATAAGGCAGTTAATAACGAAGGCATAATTGAAGCTAAAAGTTTGGTTGATAATAAGGGTGAAGTAATTCTTATTGCAGAAGGTGAAAATTCAGTAACTGCCAATACAGGCACTATAGATGTAAGCGCAGATGAGGAAGGTGCTGACGGCGGGTTTGTGGAACTGAGTGCTGATAGTGTAATGGTCGATGGCACGATTGATGTTTCTTCCGCTTTTGGGAAAGCAGGCAGTCTGTTAATTGATCCGTGGAATTTTTATATTTTGAGTTATAACCCATGGTGGGGTTCATCTGAGGACGGAGATGATTATGTCGATTTCTTTGAAGGCGGGTTTAATAGTTATATGACTGAAAGCTGGATGGAAAGCTTTGCTGGAAATATAAGCATTGAATCCCTTAACAATATTTATTTCAAACTTGGAGAAGAATGGGGAGTTTGGTCTGGCTGGGTTGATGCACCCGGACACGGTTCAAACGAAATACTCGAGCTTCTTGGCAGCCAATTCAGCCTGAAGGCAGGTAACAGCATATTGTTAGGTGACGATACGGTAGAGATGGTAAACGGCGGAGATATAGATTTTAGAGCCTTAGCTAATAGTATAGATTTAGGAACAGGTGACGGGCTAATTTCCCATGGCGGGGATATTAATTTAAAAGCTTTAAATGATTTAATTTTGTCTGCTCCTATTGATGCCGGCGCCGGCGGTGTGGATATAGAGACTACATTTGGCGGTATTGATGACGATAACGCCTATAGAGATATTATTGCTGATAAACTTGAAGTTAGCTCGGCGTATTTTGGCACCTCCGGTAATTTCATAGATACTAAAGTAAATGAGTTAGTTTTGAATACGTTAGGGGATATATATGTAAGCAATATAAATCCAGTAGGCGGGGTTCTGTTTGCTTCTGCGGTTGAATCTCTTCTTGGAAAAGTTAAGATAAGAACCAATCGAGATATGAGAGTGGGAGATATTCGAGCTTTAGCTAAAGCTGTGTTACGAGCAGGCACCTCAGGTGTCGGTTCTATCTTAGATGATAATGAGGATTCTACTTATGTGGCGGCAGATAATATTAACCTTAAATCTGCCGGAGGTATAGGCGGGACTACTGCCACAGATGATATGAGCTCCGGGTATTTAGATATTGCTTTGCGAGCAGGAGACCTTTCTTTAGAATCCCAGGGTGATATTTATCTCCATGAAGTCGAAGCTGCTAATTTTTTGACTAGCCGTGTAGCTGCGGTAAATACACCGGCTGATATCGACATATTCCTTATTAATAGCGCCGGAGATGTAAGTGTAGATAATACTATTAATACAGATGTAAACCTTTTGTTGGCAGCGCACAATATTAATGCTGATTCGGATATTATTACTTCAGCAGATGATTTATCCTTAATCGCTTTGGATAACGTGAATGTCGCAGGCAATCTTAACTCGGAAGATTTCATTGAGCTTACAGCTGATTTTCGCAGTGATTATTTAGGTTTAGGAGGCGATGGTATAGGTGCTGTATCTCAGTCTGGCGGTCTAATCGGTTCAGGAAGTGAAGATTTAAGGTTGGCGGCTGCTCAGGGAATTGGCAGCGGCAGCCCTTTACATACGCAAGTTATTTCGTTAGCGGCTGTAAACTCTGATGTTAACAGTATAGAGATTGATAATCTCGGCAGTTTAAATATAGTAGGCGATGGCGTAGAGAATAAAGCAACCGGTGAGAAAGTAGATTTAACTCTTCATTCTGATTTAACTGTGGAAGATGATTCTAAGATTATTACTGATGGCGGCGATATAAATTTGGACGCTGACGGTAATATATATGTAAACAATATTTCTACGGATGGTATATTTGCCGGTACACCCGCAGGCCTTACCGGTGATGTTACTATTACAGCCGGCGGCAATATAGAGGATAATTATGATTCTGGTAATATACCCGAAGAGTATGATATCAGTGGTGACAACATAGTTTTAGACGCTACAAATATCTCCTCTGGTATTAATGCACCTATTGAGATAAGGTCGAATGGATTGGATATTGTCTCTTCGGGTGATGTGAGTTTGTTCCATAAAGGAGAGTTAGATTTTGGCGGGTTTACTGGTAATAGTTTTACCTTTGTTAATTCCGGTGACCTTTACATAGATGGTGTTATTACAACAGCAGGCGGAGGAATTGACATCAGCGTAATTGAAGATCCAGACCTTTATTTAGGGGCTTTGTTATCTGATCCGAACAATATCACTTTAGCGGCTAATGACGGCGCGATAATCGACAATAACGGTAGTGATAAGAATATTGAGACTAATTCTTTGGTTTTATCGGCAAAGCACGGCATAGGTTCGGGAAATGCTTTGGAGACCGAAGCAGCAAATTTACAGGCAGAAAATGCAGGTTCTGGCAATATCAAGATAGATAATACCGGAGATTTAAATATTTTTGGTTCGGGTGTATATAACCATGCAATCGGCGGTAATGTAGATTTATCCGTAGCGTCTTCGTTATGGATAGTCGATGCACCTGTATTCGCTGGCGGTAGTATAAATCTTATAGCTTCTGGCGTAGATGGTGATATTATTACCGGCGGATATTTATGGCCGGCAGTTGAGTCATTTAATGGCAATGTTGTTATGGATGCATCTAGAGATATACTGATTGGCTATAATGGTTATGGCGATGTATATTCCAGAGCCGGGCCCGGAGGAATTTCATTAACAGCCGGCAATGATATTCGGGTGAGCCGGGGGACCTGGGTTTTTTCGGATACCGGCCAGATAGAGTTTAACGCAGCTAATGATATTGGTGTTTTGCAGAATTCCTGGGTTGATTCCGGAACCGGAGAGATATTGTTTACTTCCGGTAATGATATAACCGTTGCTGACAGGTCACGGTTAATTTCTAATGCGGGCGATATTGATTTATCGGCTGTAAATAATGTTGATTTAGGTTATGTTGCAACCGGTGCAGACGTAGAGGTTACCGCCGATAGCGACGCAACAGGAACAGGCGCTATTACGGATAATAAGGGCAATAGTATAAATATTATTGCTGACGACTTAAACCTTTATTCAGCCGAAGGAATTGGTTCCGGAAGTATTTTAGAAATAGCGGTGGATGTTTTGAATGCAGAAAATACTACTTCAGGCAACATTGAAATAGATAACACAGGCAACTTGTTTGCCGAAAGCGTTATTAATGACGGTGCTGATATCAAGATTAATGTACATTCCGATTTAAGTTTAGGCACAGTCCAGGCAGCCGGTAATACTGTGGAATTGACAGCCGACGGAGCAATTACGGACGGAGACGATACGCAGGTTGACATCTTATCAAACGCAGCAGTATTAAGCGCGGTAAAAGGAATAGGTTCCGGCAATGCGTTAGAGACAGAGATATCTAGCCTGCAGGCGACTAATACACATTCAGGGGATATTGAATTGGATAACCAGGGGGATTTGGATTTAGTGGATTTAGAGAGTTTAGGTTATGCAGTGCAAAACGCCGGAGCCGGTACTATTGAGATTACAGCTCATTCTGCGCTTACGGTTACAGATACAGTATCTGCTAACGGAGGCAAGATATATTTAGAGGGTGATTACGTTAATCAGCGTGGAGATATTACAAATACAGGTGCGGGTAATATTTATGTTAAAGCCACTACCGGAGATATCATTATGGGGCCGGCAGCTTTAACTCAGGCAGGTGCAGGGCTTATAAATTATTATGCATTGAGTGATGTGATGTTGGCTAAGCTTTCTACATCGGGTAACGTAGAGGTGACAGCCGATAACGGCGCTATTATGAAAAACAACTCCTATAATTTTTCTGCCCTTAATATTATCGGAGATAAAGCAACTTTGGATGCCGCAAAAGGTATTGGCCATGGACTCCCAAAGTACACTTTACAGACTAAGATAAACACCTTAAATGCAGTAAGCGCTCAATCGCCTTATGATATACAGGTGGAAAATGAAGGGGATTTATTTGCTGAGAATGTGGCCAGTGCAGGTGATGTTCACTTAACTGTAAATTCCGACTTAAACATAGGGTATATTGCAGGTACAGATGTTAATCTTCTTGCCAATACTGGCGGTATTTATGAAAACACTAATGATGCTAATGTAAATATTTCAGCGGAGAATCTGTTTATGGAAGCTGTATCAGGTATTGGAGCGGAAAGTTCCAGGTTGGATACAGATGTAGATGTAATTAAGCAGGCTTATGTAGATAATGGTGATATTTATTTAAGAGAATTAGATGGCGTTACTTTAGAGGATATTCAGGCTAAAACCATAACTACTGTTCATGGTTCGATTATAGACATTATTACCGGCGGAGATACTCTGGTGAACAACATTCAGGTTTCAGGCCCGGCAGGAATGGATGCTTTAGATGAAGCTATCTTCTTAAAACTTACAGATGGTGACCTTACAATAGACGGAGAGGTTACTGCTAACTGTGGTGGTTCTGGTGATGTATTAGTTAGCCTATTAGCAGAAGACGGAAGGATTGAATTACTGAATAACAGTAAGGCCTTAGCAACTTCGTCTACTTTGTCGGATGTGATGATTCTTTTATCAGCTGATGATAATATAAACACCAGTCTTGATTCTGAAGTAAGTGTTACCGGCGGTGATTTGGCAGCTATTGTTACTTTAGCAGGAGGCGCTATAGACGCGCAGGGAGAATTCCGGGCGGATAGTCCTGCGGGATTCGCCGGGGTGTTAATGGGAGCAATAGGTGATGTGTATGCTAATGATGTTGCAGCTACCGGAGGTATAGACCTTATCAGTGAATTAGAGAATTTTATCGGGGGGGTTAATATCGAAATTCCTTTAACTCTGGGAAGCGGTATATTATTGGGTTCTGTTGAAGGAAATATTACTTTAGGTGATTTAGCTGCCGATGTCATATTAGCAGCGGCCTTGGGTTTAGACGGCGATAGTTCGATTATTGATGCCGGATTAGTAAGCGGCCGATTGTTAGGTATGGTAGCTCGTAATGATATAGGTGAATCTCTGGTGCCGGTTGATACCAGTGTCGATATACTTGGCGCTTATTCTTGGGATGAGGGTGATATCTATGTAAATGAAGCTGACACAGTAGAATTGGGCGGATTTTTTCCTGTACTGGATACTTCTACCGGATTGCCGGTGTTTACCTTAGGAGTTTCGGTAGCAGCAAATAATGGCCTTGTTAACATAGTCAGTGGCGATGATATGGTAGTTAACTCAATTGTTTCTCCTCGTGGCGGGGTGTTCTTAGAGGCGTTAGGTAATGTTGACCCGGTAACCGGAGATATTATAAATCCGGCTTCTATTTTTGCCGGTGACGGCTGGTGTCCGGGGTTATCTCAGGCTGATTTGGATAACTTATTAAGTTCTATGCCTTCTTTTATCCAATCTTTACAACCTGAGATAGAAGAGGCCTTGATGGATATGAGTTCCTGGGGAGTTTCCGGGCTGGATTATTTTTCACCGGTAATGGCGGGATTACCTGATTTACAACCGGGACCTAATGTTTTCGCAGGCGGATATTCTTACTTTTCGGCTCCCACCGGTATGATCGGTGTAGGAACTGCAGGACAGGATTTAACCGACCCTACCGTGATGCCTGATGTTAACCCCTTAAACGTATGTATCCAGGCTCTTAATCCGGCTAATGATGCAACTCCGGCAGGATTCACTCCGTCAGCAGGTTTAACTTTAAATATGGGCGGTAGTAGTGCTTATACTGGCGGGGGTATATTGGGGATAAGCGGTGATATTGAAGGAATTGTCAGGCCGGCAGTTGTTGCAGCTACCGGGGTATATCCTTCACCGGATATTGATAATACCAGTTTATTGCCGTTGAACCCACCGGGATTTGTTTATTATAATGACACTGATCTGGGCGGATGTTGTTCTGCATTAATCCCGCCCGCAGCTGCAAATATCGGCCCGCAGAGGATATGGCCGCCGTACGCTATCCCTACTATTTTGGCTACTTATCTAAGAGCGTATTATGCAGTAATAAATCCTGTCAGGCTTATTTCTGCTTATTCTTATGCCGGTGCCGGAAGCCAGATATTGACAGCATATGCGTATCATCCGTTAACCGAAACCGATGAATCTGCATTCGACGAAATCTCATTGGATATAGGCGCATATGAGTTTATTGAACAGAATATAAATTTAAAGAAGAGTTTATCGCCTTATTTTGGCAGCGGCGAGGAAGAAGAAGAGGAAGAGGCCGAAGCCGAAGCACAGACTTAATAGATTATAAATTCAGCCAATAATTAACTTATATATAAAAAAGGAAGGCATAGTTTGCCTTCCTTTTTTATTTTGAGTTTGATAATAAAAGATAGTATAATAATAAGGATATTCCAAACACCCGAAATTCATAAGATTATCATAATAGGAGGTTATACATGAAAAGAATAAGCGTATTTATGTTGGTTGTTTTCGTGTTGATAGCTTGTCAGGACTATACGAAAGAAAAATCCGCGGTATCTATTAATGGTATCGAATTTACCGCCGAAGAGATGGCCGAAGTATTTAAAGAATCTCCGTTTTATGAGGCGGATAACAATTCGGCTAAACAGGATTTTTTAGGCAGTTTTATAACCAAGAAGCTGGTTCTGTTAGAAGCAGAGAAGTCGGGCCTGAATAAAAATAAGGAATTCCTTAAGGATGTACAGCGGTATTGGGAAATGTCCTTATTTAAACTTACTATGTCGCGCAAGGCTAAAGAATTGGCGCCGCAGGTAGATATAAAAGATAAAGAAATTCAAGAATATTATAAAGAAAACAAAAATGTTTATGGGGATAAGGAGATTGCCGAAGTCTATGATTCGATTAAATGGATTTTGTTAAGAAAGAAGCAATCAGAAGTTTTAAATGACTGGCTTTACGGGTTAAGACAGAAGGCCGATATCGATATCAAGTACGGACTATTGGGCATAAACGAATAGATTGTTGTACCGGGATTTTAAATTCTTTAAATGGTGTAAAAAAATAATAAAAAAATAAAATGAGGGGGCTGTTATGGCAGAACAGTATAAAAGGCGCAATTTTTTTATCGATAAGAAGTTCCAATCAAATTTTATAGTAAAATTCTGCATCATAGTGGTATTAGCGTGTGTTCTTATAGGCGGTATTGTGTTCTGGTTTTCACAGGACTCGACAACAGTAGCGATAGAGGACACTAAAGTCCAGGTAAAGAAAACTTCGGATTTTCTTTTTCCTTTGCTTATAGATACTATACTATTGGTAATTATGTTTTCTGCGTTAGCGGTAGGGTTACTTACCCTTTTAATCTCTCATAAGATTTCCGGCCCTTTATTCAGGCTGAACCGGGAGGTTAAGGCCGTAGGCGAAGGAGATTTAAGCCGGAATTTCAGTATCCGTGCTGACGACCAGCTTCAGGAACTATCCGAGAGTTTGAACCATATGTGCATAAACCTACGCCGGAATTTCATTCTTGTCAGGGAGAGCGTTAAACACCTTAACGATTATTACGGACAGCATTTATCGACTCTTTCGCAGAATGAGAAGAAAGAGCTGAAGAATATAATCGACGAGATTAAGAAAAAGCTTGATTATTTCAAGAGCGAATGAGGAATC
>CAZBZJ010000027.1:0-10725 GCA_964496355.1 uncultured Planctomycetia bacterium
CTATTTTCTTTACTTCCACGCCGTTATCTACCGTATGGGGTTCAGCTACCATAGGTTCAATGGAAGCTACATTGAGCTCTTTAACCGCCACGTAATCCGCATCAGCATCCGGATATACCGGCTTATACTTCTTACGGGTTACTTTTTTCAAAAAATCAAAGACTTTTTTATCAGGAGCAATTAAGGCTGTTTTGGCGCCGAACTCAATAGTCATATTAGTTAAAGTAGCCCGGGCAGCCAACGACATCCGGTCGATTACTCTACCTTCATATTCAATGGCTTTATAAGTAGCCCCTTTAGACGTAAATTCTTTTATGATAGCAAGAGCAATATCTTTACTGAATACTCCTTTGGGCAACTTCCCGTTTAAAATGATTTTTATAGTTTCCGGGACTTTAAACCAGTTTTTCTGATAAATAAGGGATACTGCTAAATCTGTAGAGCCAACAGCTATACAACAAGCTCCCATTATTCCGCCGGTACCGGTATGTGAATCCGCACCCAGGATTAATTTACCGGGTAAAATATAACCCTCTTCTAAAACCAATTGATGAGAAATCCCGCATCCGGCATCATACAGTTTATTGCCGTATTCCCGGCTGAATTTTTTCATTAAGTTATGGACTTTAGAAACTCCCTGACTCGGTGAAGGGGCACTATGGTCGATAAAAACTGCATACTTTGAAGGTTTCTTTATTGAGGGATTTTTGAATTCACGGAAACTGTCTATCACCAAAGAGGTGGTGCCATCCTGCGAAAAACTAAAATCTATATTACATATTGCAGTCTGGCCTGCGGTGAGCGATCTCCTGGCATGATTTGAAAGGATTTTTTCAACAATAGTCTTTCCCATTGACCTTCAACTAGGATACATGAACAGGTATACCGCTAAAAAGAGATTCGCTTGGTTTTTAAGTATCCCTGCGTTTCTTAAATATCTTTTTTAACCCCTGCCGCAAGCCGGCCTTTGAAGGTTCGGCTCCCTTAGGCTGCGCCGAAACATCTTTTTCGCCTGAAGGACGGGGCTCTTTAGCTTTTTTAGAAGCTTTGCCTTTTTTAGATACTTCTTTCAGCTTGGTAAATTCTAAAACAGCTAAATCTGCTCCGTCGCCGCACCTTAATCCGGATTTAATCATCCGGGTATAGCCGCCGTTAATATCCTTAAACCTGGGGCTTATATCATTAAATAATCTTTGTACCAGTTTATGGTCACCTAAGAAAGAAAAGGCAGTCCTGCGCGCATGCAGATTATTTCTTTTAGCCAGAGTAATAAGCTGTTCGGCTTTACTGCCGGCAGCTTTAGCCTTACGCGGCGTGGTTTCTATTCGTTCGTAAACCAGTATGGACCTGACCAGACTTTTTAATACCGCTTTACGCTGGCCTCTGTTCCGGGAAAACTTTTCTCTTGTTTTTCTATGTCTCATGATAATATCCTCTTAACCTTAACCTGTAATAGGAGGCTATACCTTCTCCAGCTTATCGGAATCGATATCCATACCCAGGTTTAACCCCATTGTCTTTAACAGGGCTATTATTTCATTTAGCGATTTTTTCCCGAAATTCCGGTACGAAAGCATTTCCTGTTCGGTCTTGGTAACTAACTCGGCTAAAGTCTTGATGTTTGCTTCTCTTAAACAATTTGCGCTTCTGACCGAAAACTCAAGTTCTGAAACCGGCAGTTTTAATTTCTCGTACAGAGCAATATCTTCCGGAGTCAATTCTTCTTCTTCTTCCTCTTCTTCAATTTCGCCTAATTCCATAAATAATTCTAAATGGCGGTTAAGTATAGTCGCCGCATACACCATAGTTTCTTTTGGCTCTATACTTCCGTTTGTCCAAACCTCTATAGTCAGCGAATCATAATCGGTACTTTTGCCAACCCGGGTGCTTTTAACCTTTATGTTAGCCTTCTTTACAGGGCTAAAAAGAGAATCAATCGCTATTACGCCTACCGGCAGGTCTTCTCTCCGGTTCATATCCTCTGCTACAAATCCTCTGCCCCGGGCAACTTCCATTTCTATGGAAAAGTTTGCGTCTTTAGTTAACGTAGCTATATGCAAATCTTTATTGATAACCTCAACGGACTCGTCAGTAACAATATCGGCTGCGGTAACTTCGCCTTTTTTATCCTTCTTAATATAAATCTTTTTAGGCGCCCGATTATGCGATTTCAGAATAAGGCTTTTAATATTTAAGATTATTTCGGGAACATCCTCTAATACCCCTTCAATAGACGAAAATTCGTGGTTTACGCCTTCTATCCGTACAGAAGTCACGGCAGTCCCTTCGATCGATGACAATAATATTCTTCGAAAAGAATTTCCTAAAGTTACCCCGTAGCCCCGTTCAAAGGGTTCAGCTATAAATTTGCCGTAAGTATCGGAATAACTTTTATTTTCTATAACTACACGCTTAGGAAACTGAAAATCTTTCCATTTAACACCCATTCCTCATCCTCCTCTTGATTTATCAAATAATTTCCTCAAAAAGGCAGATTCTTTATACCTAAATGAATATATATACGGTCTTTATTTTGAATACAATTCGACTATTAACCGTTCATTAATGGGGATCGTTAAATCTTCTTTCTCGGGCAACCTTAATATCTCCCCCTTAATTCTTTCTTTATCCAGAAATAACCAGCTAACAACGCTCTTTTCCTTAGACAGAGCCTCGATCCTTTCTTTTATCTGAGTTATCCTCCCGGAACCTCTTATCTCTATCTTATCGTCTTTTTTAACCCTATAAGAAGGGATATCGACCTTACGGCCGTTGACTAAAAACATATCATGTTTTACCATCTGCCTGGCTTCTGATCTCGAAGAAGCAAATAATAATCTGAACACAACATTATCTAACCGCCGTTCTAAACACTGCAGAAGGACTTCTCCTGTTACACCCGTAGATTTAGAAGCTAATTCAAAATACCGTCTAAACGGCCTCTCTAAAACGCCATACATCCTCTTTACTTTCTGTTTTTCCCTGAGCTGTAAGCCATAATATGAAGGTTTACGGTTGGGTTTTTTACCGCGTTCTCCGGGTGCATATGGCCGCTTCGTAAACGAACATTGCGGAGTATTACACTTATGTCCTTTAAGAAAGAGTTTTAGCCCTTCCCGTCTGCATAATTTACATCTCGGTCCTCGATATCTTGCCATTCTTATTACTCCTGGTTTATTCAGCAGGTTTAACCAAAATTAAACCTGATTACCGTGATTCTCTAAGATATTTCATAGATGGATTAATCACCGTAATCTCTCTCTAATCTTCGTAATAAAAATATTCTACGCGATGCCGTTATAGAATATTTTTTAAACTCTCCGTTTTTTCGGTGACCGGCAGCCATTATGAGGTACCGGGGTAATATCTTTAACTCCCTTTACGTTTAAACCCGCAGCCTGAAGAGAACGTATCGCAGCTTCTCTTCCCTGGCCAGGGCCTTTTACCCTGACGATAAGCTCTTTTAACCCCATATCTCTGGCTTTTTTCGCTAAGCCCGATGCGGTTATTTGAGCGGCGTAAGAGGTAGACTTTTTTGCTCCTTTAAATCCACGCGTACCGGCTGAACCCCAGACCAGGACATTACCGTTCATATCAGTAATAGTTATAATAGTATTATTAAACGTAGACTTTATAAACGCTATCCCGGAAGAAACTTGCCGCAATACTTTCTTCTTCTTTTTTCTGCCTTTACTTTTTGCTTTGCTCGTTTTGGTTTTAGCAGCTTTCTTCGCCATAACTATCCTTTCCTCGTATAATCATCACACATATACTAAATTATATCTTATTACCGCGCTTAAATATCGGTTACTAAGATTAAAAATTACTGAAAATATTATCCCTGTAATCTTCCCAAATCTCTGTAATCAAGACATCCTCCGGCTATCTTATTAAAAGGATATCCTTATTTTCTCTTTAGCCCGCCGATCTTCGCTTTAGGGCCTTTCCTTGTCCGGGCATTACACCGGGTACGCTGGCCTCTAACTGGCAGCCCTTTTCTGTGCCTGAACCCTTTGTAACAACTGATATCAATCAACCTTCTTATATGTTGGCGGGTATCCCGGCGTAATTCACCTTCGACTTTGAAGTTATTCTGGATAAAATTTACTATTTTAGAAGTCTCTTCGTCCGTTAAATCTTTTGCTTTTTTATCGGGGTCCATTTCCACTTCTTTAAGGATTATATCGGCTTTATGCGGGCCGATACCGTATATATAACGTAAAGAATAACGAATCTTTTTATTAGCCGGTATGTCTACACCTAGAAGTCTTGGCATATTATATCCTCCTCTTTCTACAAAACACTTATCCCTGCCGCTGTTTGTGTTTGGGATTTTTACAGATCACCCGTAAAATGCCCCTGCGTTTGATAATCTTGCACTCTTCACACATACGTTTAATCGACGATTTTACTTTCATTTTTTACCTGCCTGAAAATAACTATTGGGTTAATACCCATGCGCCTTTCTTGGCTACTGCCACAGTATGTTCAAAATGGACACACGGTTTTCTGTCTCTGGAAACAACAGTCCAGCCGTCGTCTCTAATATCCACTGCCGGAGAATCTACAGTTACCATAGGTTCGATTGCTAATACCATACCTTCTTTCAACCTCACCCCTTCGCTTCTTTCACCGAAATTCGGTATTTCCGGTTCTTCATGCAAAAATTCGCCTATTCCATGGCCAACGAACTTCTTTACCACCGCAAAACCTGCCGATTCAACAATATTCTGTATCGTCCAGCCGATATCGCCTAGATATCCGTCCGGCCTCACCGCTTTTATGGCGTTCCTAAGGGCTGACCGGCCGACTTTTAATAACCGCCTGGCCAATTCAGACGGGTTTCCCAGAGAAAAACTTTTTGTCATATCCGAATAAAATCTTCCGTTATATAACCCAAAATCTATACTTACTATATCTGCCTTTTGTAGAATCTTATCTTCAGCCGGAATACCATGAATCAACTCTTCGTTAACCGAAGCGCAGATCGAAGCAGGATACCCTCGATAACCCAGGAACGCCGGCTTTACGCCTGATTTTTCAATCAAAGTGCCGGCCTTATCTTCGATATCCCGGGTCGACAGCCCCGGCCTGGTAAACCGTATTAAGGATTTCATTATTGATGCTGTTAGTCTGCCTAATTTTCGCATCTCTTTTATCTGGTCAGGACTCTTTATCTTCACCATGGCCTAAATTATCTATAATCGCTTTAAATACACTCTCTTTATCTTTATTTCCGTCGAATTCAGACAACAACCCGGCTTTAGAATAATATTCTATTAAAGCGTGAGTCTGATTCATATAAACCTGCCATCTTCTCTTTACTGTTTCTTCTTTATCGTCTTCACGCATAACCAAATCTGAACCGCATTTATCGCATTTATTATCTTGTTCCGGAGGCATAGTAACTTTATGATATAAAGCGCCGCAATTCTTACATATACGCCTGCCGGTAAGACGGCTAACTGCCACATCCTCGCTTACGTTAAGATATATAACTCTATCCAATGATAAGCCTTTACTGCTCAAGATATCCTTTAACATATCAGCCTGGTTTAAATTTCTGGGAAATCCGTCGAGAAGAAATGATTCTTCACCGAGATTATTCTTTATCACCTCTTTTATTATCTCATCGGGTACTAATACCCCTTTTCCCATATACTCGCTGACCGTATTGCCCAAATTACTCCCTTTATCAGCTTCTTGCCGCAATATATCTCCGAGAGATACCTTTTTCATATGAAAATGTTTGCATAATATCTCTGCCTGAGTCCCTTTTCCGCTACCGGGGCAGCCTAAAAGCACTAAATTCATCGCCTTCCTCGCAGTTTACCGGTTTTCATAAATCCTTTATAATGATGCAGTACTAATTTAGACTCGATCTGTCTCATAGTATCCAGCATTACACCCACAAAGATTAATATCGTCGTACCGCCGAAAAATGATGCAATAGCATAAGAAGGAATATTAAAAGCGTTAACAATAAGAGACGGCAATGTAGCGATTATTGCTATATAAACCGCTCCGGCAAAAACCAGCCGGGTAGCTACATAATCTAAATACGAGGCGGTTTTCTTTCCCGGCCTTATACCGGGAATAAACCCGCCGTATTTTTTTAAGTTACCGGCTATCTCAATAGGGTTGAAAACCATAGCTGTATAAAAATACATAAAAAATACGACTAACCCGATTCGTACCAGGTTATACCATAACCCCTGCCCTTGAAAAAATTGCGAGACTATACGGTTTAAAAAGCTATTGCCGGGCAAAAAAGTAGCTAATGTTGACGGAAATAAAAGTACGGATTGAGCAAAAATTATCGCAATGACACCTGCCATATCAATCCTGATCGGCAAATATGTAGACTGGCCTCCGTAAACCTTGCGGCCTACAACTCTACGCGCATACTGTATAGGTATCCTTCTTTGGGCCTGCGAAAATAATACTACGGCTACCACGACTAACAGCCAGAGAGCCAACAATGCAAATACATAAGGAGTGGCAACCTGTCTCTGAACCGGATTAAACGGCGCCCATAACTTCCATAATTGATACAGGCTTTGCGGTAACCGTGATAATATACTGGCCGCGATGATTAAAGATATGCCGTTGCCTATACCTCTCTCTTGGATTTGTTCACCCAGCCACATGATGAATACGGTCCCGCAGGTCAGAGTAATAATGGTAGTTATAACAAAAAATAAGCCCGGATTAGGCACGATAGGCGTAGTTATAAAATCCTGCTGGCCGCCACCCCGTCCTATACTGATAAGCCACTGAGACAAAAAGAAACCTTGAACTATACATAAGAGAACCGTACTGTACCTGGTATATTGATTTATCTTTTCATATCCGGCTCTGCCTTCTTTAGCCAACTTTTCTAAAGCCGGCACTACATTCTGGAGTAGCTGCATAATGATAGATGCCGATATATAAGGCATAACGCCCAACGCGAATACGCTCAGCCTGCGTAAAGCGCCGCCGGTAAAAACATTAATAAACCCCAGTAAATTTGCCCCTTGTTTTCTCGCCATTTCTTCAAAAAATTGGGACAAAGCTAAACTATCAATGCCAGGAGTAGGAATAAAACAGCCTACCCGGTAAATAAGAATCAGTCCTAAAGTAATCAAAACCTTCTTTTTTAATTCTTTAATTTTAAAAATATTAATAACCGATTCAAACATTCTCTGTTTTTCCTCCGGCTTTTTCTATCTTTTCTTTTGCTCTATCCGAGAATTTCCCGGCTTTCACATGCAGGGGTATATCTATCTTTCCTTTACCTAAAACTTTTACCGGCCTGTGTTTATCTGCTATCAGATTACGCATTACCAGGATGTCGGAGTTCACTTCTTCGTCTTTCTTGAAACGTAAATTTAAATCCTGTACATTTACGCACTGATATTTTACGCGTTTGTTATGATGGAACCCTCTTTTAGGGATCTTCCTGAAAAAAGGCACATTACCGCCCTCAAACCCCCTGTAAAAAAGCGGACCTGACCGGGACTTCTCTCCGTCTTGTCCCCGGCCGGAAGTCTTGCCTTTTCCGGAACCGCGGCCCCGTCCCAATCTTTTTTTAGGCTTTTTTCGTTTTTTTGGCGAAATCAAATCTTTAAGTTCCATAAATAAACATCCCTTAACCTCTGAATCAAATAGATCAAATCTTTATAGAAGCAAATCCCTCGAATACGGCTTTAACTATATTTATAGGGTTATTGGATTTAGTTAATACTTTCGTAAGTATATTCTTAATACCCGCCGCATCACATACAGCCCTTATTGCCGAACATGCTATAACCCCGGTCCCTAAGGAAGCAGGCTTTAATAAAACCCGGGTAGAACTAAACCTGCCGATTACGGTATGAGATATAGTGGTATTCGTTATCGGTATAGGCTTTACATCCTTCCTGGCTTTACTTATGCCTTTCTTGATTGCCCCGGCTACATCCGGCGCTTTACCAAGAGCAAATCCTACTTTACCCTTTTCGTCACCAACAACTACTAACGCGGAAAAATGCAGGTTTTTGCCGCCTTTAGTAACTTTAGTAACCCGATTGATCGCAACTATTTTTTCAGAAAGGACTTCTCCCTCTTCCTGTATAGGTTTCTCTCTTCTTCCAGTTCTTGTCTTCATCAAAAAACTAATCCTCCCTTTCGTGCAGATTCAGCCAATTCTTTAATTTTTCCATGATACCTATAGCCGGCTTTGTCGAAACTGATCTTTTCTATACCGTTAGTTTTTGCCTTTTCTGCCATTAGCTTACCCAACTTAGCAGCAGCTTCTTTGGTTGCCGGCTTTATGTTATCGGTTTTAAACTCTTTACTTAACGTAGAAACTGAAACTATAATTTCAGCCTGATTATCATTTATCAACTGGGCATAAAGATGTTTATTGCTCCGGAATACGCACAGCCTCGGCCTTTCTTCAGTCCCAATAACTTTCTTTCTTATCCTTTCATGGCGTATTTTACGTAAATTTTTCATAGTTAACTACCCTCTATATTCTTATTTAGTCATAGATTTGCCCATTTTCTTGCGGACCTCTTCGCCTAAATACCTTATACCTTTTCCTTTATACGGTTCCGGCGGCATAATCCGCCTAATCTGAGCCGCATATTCGCCGACTAATTGTTTATCAGTCCCTTCAACTGTAATCTTTGTAGCTGTCGGACACTCTACTTTAAGGCCCTGCCAGACAGGAACCTCAACTGGATGGGAAAACCTGAGCTGTAAAACTATAGAATTACCTTTTTTCTGGACTTTATACCCTACTCCTTTTATCTCCAGTTCTTTCTTAAACCCTTTATCTACACCCTCTACCATATTAGCTATCAGAGACCGCGCCAAACCGTGAAATGCTTTAAGCTGTTTAGTATCTGCCGCTCTTTTAACCAGAAGTTTATCTCCGGACTCCTCTACGGAGATCCCTTTGGGCGATTCATAACTCAACTTTCCTTTCGGCCCTTCGACAAATACGGAATTTCCCTTGATCTGAACCTTTACCCCTTTATTAATATTTATAGGATTTCTTCCAATTCTCGACATTTTAATTACCTCTTATTACCAAACATAAAAAAGGACTTCGCCGCCAACCTTTTCTTTGCGCGCCTCAGAATCGGTTAAAAGCCCCTTAGATGTAGAGATTACCGCAAGCCCTTTACCGTTTAAAACATAAGGCACTTTATCTTTAGAAACATATACCCTGCGTGACAATTTAGAGATTTTTCGTACTTGTGTAATGGCACTCTTTTTATCACGGTATTTTAAATAGACTTTTATAAAATTCTTTTTTCCTTCGTCGATCTTACGGAAATTCTCTATATACCCTTCGTCTTTTAAAATCTGACATACTCCTAAAAGCAGTTTAGAATACGGCCAGACCACTTCTTCTTTCTTAACCATAGTTGCGTTCTTCAAAATCACTAAACTATCTGCTACGGGATCCGTCCTACTCACTTTTTTCTCCTTACTAATTAACTAATTACTAACTACCAGCTAGCTTTCTTAACTCCCGGGATCTCCCCCCGCCATGCAAGTTCCCGGAAACAAAGCCTGCATAGCTCAAAATCTCGGATAAACCCTCTCGGCCGGCCGCATAACCGGCAACGATTCCGGTGCCTGACTCTGTATTTTGGGACATTCTTCGATTTTTCAATTTGACATTTACTCGCCATATCTACTCCCTATCTGCGAAAAGGAAACCCCATTAAACTTAATAATTCTCTGGCATGTTCATCTTCCTTTGTAGAAGTTACAAAGGTAATATCCATTCCAAAAGTCTTTTCAGATTTAGCCGAATCTATCTCTACAAAGATAGTCTGCTCGCTAATACCTAAATTGTAATTACCCTGCCCGTCAAAAGATTTACGGCTAAAACCCCGGAAATCTTTCATTCTGGGACAAGCAACATTAACAAATCTATCATAAAAATCGTACATAATATTTTTACGTAAAGTAACGACACAGCCAATCGGCATGCCTTCTCTGATCTTAAAATTAGATACGGCTTTCCTTGCCCGGGTAATTTTCGGCATCTGCCCGGTTATTAAAGACAGGTCTTTCTTAACAATCTCCAGAACCTTAGGGTCTTCTCTAGCCGCTCCTACTCCGCAGCTTATTATTATCTTATTCAGCCCCGGGCATGCTAAGACATTACCATATCCGAACTTATCCATCATCTGCGGGATAACTTCGTTTTTATAAGTATCTTTAATTCTGGGGCTGTATCCTTTTTTATTATTCATAATGAATTATTGTTTAAATCGGTTTCTTACACTTATTACAGGCTCTTATCGTACTCTTATCTTTGGCCCTTTGTATAGAAAAACGTACTCCTTTTTTGCAATTATTGCACCATAAAGCTACATTAGACAGACGCACCGGCAAAGGCATATCTACTATCCCGGACGGTTGCTGTTCACTTCTCCTGCGCATATGCTTTTTTACTAAATTTACCCCTTCCACACGGGCTGTAAGTTTTTCCGGATACACCCGCAACACTTTGCCGGCCTTACCCTTATCTTTGCCTTTAGTTATAATTACCTGGTCGCCTTTCTTAATTCGCATATATCCTTCTCTTTTTTAAACAACCTCGGGAGACAGAGATACTATTTTAGCAAATTTCTCTCTAACTTCCCGGCTTACCGGCCCGAACACCCGGGTACCCCGGGGGTTACCCTGATTATCTATAATAACACAAGAATTACTGTCGAATTTTACGCAAACCCC
>CAZBZJ010000028.1:0-10237 GCA_964496355.1 uncultured Planctomycetia bacterium
GGATATTAGTTGCACCTGGTGATTGTTTCGGCGAAGGCGGGGTTATTTTTGATTATGTTGCAAAGCTGCCTTTACAAAAGAGGTTATTGAAAAAGGGGAAGTTTAAAATAAAGGGCCTGGAGTTTGAAGTGCCTGTAAAACTTAAACATTCGGTAAGTACCTATGGGCTTAAATTCTTGGCTGGTAAAAATACGGTCAGCCTTATCAGCGACACAGAATATTTCAGGAATTTAGCAAAGTTTTACAAAGCTGATATTATGATAATTAATGTGGTTTTTGCCCAAAAAAGAAAAGATATCGAACATCTTTGTCTCGCAGAAGCAAAAGAAATAATCGCCGCGGCTAAACCGAAACTGGCTGTATTAACTCATTTTGGTATGACAATGCTGAAAGCTGAACCGCACACCATAGAAGAAGAAATCTCAAGGCAAACGGGAGTAGAGGTAAAAAGTGCGTATGACGGGATGACTTTAAACCTAGATTTTTGATAGATGGCTTTTTAATTAAGATATCCTATTGATTTCAACCTTTCTATTGTTTCTTTATCTAATTCTTTTTCAATTTGTTTAAGCCTCTTGCGCATTTTATAATTGTTTATATGATGTTCTATTAGCTTAACCCCTAATTCTTCCACTATATTCCTTTCGTTAGAATGAATATCGTCGGTTTCATTGGGGTCATCCTTTATGTTGTATAATTCTGTATAATGTTCGGTTTTTTGTATGTCTTCTTTTACCTTTTCGATGTTATTGATTTTTTCAGGTGCTTTGTAGATTAGTTTATAGGTGTCATCCTGGCAGGATAGAGCATGCACAATTCTAGAGTGCGGGCTTTCGCTGAACAACAGCCCCGGGGCGTGGTCTTCGCCGGCCAAGTAACCCAGTAGAGATTTACCATGAATATCTTTAGGAGGATTTATGCCGGCTATATCCAGCATTGTTGGGAAAATATCGATATTACTTAAGAAGTGGTTTATTTCTCGGGGCTTATTATTTCTACCGCCGGCTGGGTATATAATTAGAGGTATTTTTAATAGTTCATTGTATAGGCTGTTGCCGTGTTCGTATAGGCCGTGTTCCCAGAATCCTTCGCCATGGTCGGCTGTTATTATTAACCAGGTATTATTTAATAATTTATAGTTCTTCAACATCTTATATATTTCTTTTATAACTTCGTCTGTATAGCGGATTTCGGCATCATACATATTAATCATTCCTTGCTTTTCTGTCTCGCGTATATCTTGATGTCTTTGTCCGAACATATTTTTAAATTCCGGGAAAGGTTCGTAGGGCAGGTGAGGGTATAAAAGGTGCAGATAAATAAATTTAGGTTTATTATTGGATTTTTTAAGTTTTTTAGATATTAGGTTCATTAAATCTTTTTTTGGTATACCCTGCCATCGGTGTCCGTGGTGGATGTTTTGGAGCTGAATGAATTCGGCAAATCCTTGATTGTATTTAAGCTTAGAGTTTATTCCGGGATGGTCTATTAATCCTATAGTGTAATAACCGCTTTTATTCATTATTTCAGCGATAGTGTCTGATTCTTCGGGCAAGGTTTGACGTATAGCTTGTTTATGTTGTAACGGCGCGAATACACTTTGCGGGTAAAAACCCGTGAATAATGATGCAACAGCAGGATTCGTCCAGGGTGCTACACTGAAAAAATTGTTAAATATTATGCCGTTTTCTCCAGCTGATTTATCAATAAAAGGGGTAGTATTTCGGTTATAGCCATAGCAACCTACATGGTCGGCTCTTAAAGTTTCGACTACTATAAGGACAATGTTTGGTTTTCTAGAGAAGCTTATATTCAGGTTAAGTTTATTCCAAGCGAAAAGGGATAGGGTAACTACTATGACTACGGCGACGATTATTCTAAAAAAACAGCTTTTTAGTGCCATTTTTTAATTTACTCTTTATACTAACTAAAGTCAAGGTATTATCTTCTAAAGTAATATCAAGATTTATTTTTTTAGAATTAAGGCTAATGCAACATTCTAAGTCCGGCTTGTTTTGTCGCATTAGCTGATTTGCTAATAATAATTAACACTATTTCTTCTGAAAATTGTGTTGAGGTTTGGATTTCTAAGTGATATAATTACCAATATGATAGAAAAAAGAGCTACACCGCGTATGAATGTACCTGTCCGTATAGAATATGCCAGGCCGGTTTTGCATGAACCGAAAACGCAGGCAAAATCTAAAGATATCAGTTTCAAAGGCTTGAGGCTGGTTACCTCTAACAGTCTTAAAGTCGACGATATTTTGGATTTATTCTTTCATTTGCCGGATAAACCGTTTCAAGAAGCTGTGGGTAAAGTAGTCTGGGCTAACGAGCAAAATAAGCAGGTTAATTGCGGTGTGTCTTTTCTTAATATCAGCGATGCGGTAAAACAGAGTTTATTAGATTATATCTTCAAATATTTCCCCAAAGAGATAGAAAATAAGTGGTGGAAATATTGAGTTTCTTTATTTGTGAATAAGCCAGAATATCCCCGTAAAGACAAAGTTTACCTTGCCGTATATACGTTATTTATCTTTTTTCTATCGTCATTGCCGTTAAAGAATGAGCCATTTTTTTCGTAAAAATAGAATAACCGTATTCGCAGAAGTTCGGTTTGTTACCGAAACTGTGAACAACTACGCGAAGGCGGGTTTCGCCTGACCGGCAGGCGCGGGCGCCTCCGGCGGAAAGCCTGCAGCCGGGAACCTGACAGCTGAATTAAGAATATGCCAAAGACTAAAATCATATGCACAATCGGGCCAAAAAGTAGCAGCCGGGCTATTTTACGGAAAATGATGCTGAATGGTATGGATATCGGGAGGCTGAATTTTTCGCATGGTACTCACGACAGCCATTTAGATAAGCTTTGTAAGATTCGAGATTTAAATAAGAAATACAGAAGAAAGGTAAAGGTTTTACAGGATTTAGAAGGATATAGAATAAGAATAGGCCGGTTAAAAGCGCCTATAGAGCTTAAAAAGAAACAAATTTATTATTTGGTTTGTCCTGGCCAGAAGGCAGGCAGCCGGTATATACCCGTAGATTATACAGGGCGGCTCAGCCAGATAAATAAAACGAAATTTATTTATATTGATGACGGAAAGATTATACTTAAGGTTATCGATACACAGAAAAATAAAGTAAAGGTCCGTGTGGCCGTTGCAGGCGTAGTATATCCGCATAAAGGCATACAGATACCGGGGTTTAACCCCGGGTTTTCCGGATTGACCGAGAAAGATAGAAAGGATTTGGAGTTTGCTTTCAAACATAAGCCTGAGTTTATAGCCCAATCTTTTGTAAGAACAGCAGACGATGTCTTGGTTTTACGGGATTCTATAGAGAGTAAGCTGCCTTCGGCTAAGATTATAGCCAAGATAGAGAATCAGCAAGGAGTAGATAACATCGATAAGATAATAGATGTAGCTGATATGGTAATGGTTGCCCGGGGCGATTTGGGAGTTTGTCTTGCTTATCAAAAAGTTCCCTTTGTACAGAAAGAGATTATAGCTAAGTGCAATAAAAAGTCAAAACCAGTTATAGTGGCAACTCAGATGTTAGAGTCAATGACCGAAAATTTCCGTCCCAGCAGGGCTGAAGTGAGTGATATAACTAACGCTATATTAGAAGGAGCTACACATCTTTTACTTTCTTCAGAGACAGCCAGCGGCAAGTATCCTGTGGAATCTGTCAATGTGATGAATGAGATAATTAAGTATGCTGAGAGTAAGAGGTGATTGTACAGAGTACAGAGTACAGAGTACAGAGTACAGAGTAGAGGAGCTGTTTTCTGTTTACCCCGTTAGAGAACCCTGTTCTCTAACGGGGTAAACTGTCATCTGTAATCTTTAAACAATCTCTTGCACAAAATTATATATTATGCTATTTTATTAACCAAAGTCAGATAAAGTTTTTAGTATAAAATACGAAAGATACCTGCCAGGACAAGGCTGTTATTACAAATACTATAATTGACTAAGGAGACGGAAGTATGCAGAGCAGATACTATAATCTTTTACAGCAGAAATTAGATAAGAACGAGTTCAAGAAGCTGCAATCATTGAATAATCCGGATGTTATTGATTTTATCGGTAAATATGTAGAATTATGTGATCCAGCCTCGGTCTTTGTGCGTACAGACAAAGCTGATGATGCTGACTATATCCGGAAAAAAGCAATTGAACAGGGAGAAGAAAAACAGTTATCTGTATCAGGCCATACGGTGCATTTTGACGGGTTTTACGACCAGGCAAGAGACAAGAAAAACACCAAATATCTGATTAAGGATATAAATGAGGTGGCTCGGCATACAAATCATATCGAAAGAGGCGAAGGCCTCGCAGAGATCACCGAATACCTTAAAGGTATAATGAACGGCAAAGAGATGATAATTGCTTTTTATTGTTTGGGGCCTAATAATTCGGAATTTTCTCAACCGGCAGTACAGATCACCGATTCTTTCTATGTTGCTCATTCCGAAGATATCCTTTACCGTCCCGGTTATGAAATGTTTAAACTGGACAAACCCGAGGAATTTTTTAAGTTCGTACACAGTGCCGGAGAGCTTGATGAGAATAATGTCAGTGTCAATATCGGCGAACGCAGGGTTTATATAGATTTAAGAGATAACATAGTATTTAGTACCAATACCCAATATGCCGGAAATACGGTAGGGTTGAAAAAACTTGCTTTAAGGCTGGCTATAAAAAAAGCGTCTAAAGAGGGCTGGCTGTCCGAGCATATGTTTGTAGTTGGCGTAAATGATTTAGACGGGGAAAAAGCCTATTTTTGCGGCGCCTATCCGAGTATGTGTGGTAAAACTTCTACCTCGATGGTAAAAGGAGAATCTATAATCGGCGACGATATTGCTTATTTAAGGCAGAGAGACGGTAAAGTTTACGGAGTTAATGTAGAAAGAGGCATGTTTGGTATTATAAAAGATGTCAACGCCGGAGATGACCCCATACTCTTTAAGACTCTATCAGAAAAAGGCGAAAGGATATTTTCAAATATCTTGATAGATGAAAATAACGTGCCTTACTGGGCGGGTAAACAAAAAGATTTACCGCATAAGGGCGTAAATTTTGCCGGTGTTTGGTATCCGGGGGTAACCGATGATTTAGGCGAGGAGATACCGTTGTCTCATAAGAATGCCCGGTATACATTAAGGATAAAAGACCTTGAAAATGTCGATTCCAACCTTGAATACCCTTCGGGGGTTGAAATTAAAGGTATTATATATGGCGGCAGGGATTCCGATACATGCGTACCGGTTGAAGAAGCATTCTCCTGGCAGCACGGTATTATTACTAAGGCTGCTAGTTTAGAGTCTGAAACTACAGCGGCTACTTTAGGGCAGGAAGGAGTCAGAGTCTTTAATCCGATGTCAAATATGGATTTTCTTTCTATCCCGCTGCACGAATATATAGATTTAAACCTGAATTTTGGTAAAAAATTGAAAATTAAACCATTGATCTTTTCGGTGAATTATTTTTTGAGAGACAAAGAGGACAGATTCTTAACCGGCATGGAAGATAAGCGCGTGTGGCTTAAATGGATGAGAATGCGGGCCGACGGTAAATGTAAGGCTTTAAAAACCCCGACAGGCCTGATTCCTAAATACCCGGATTTAAAACTTTTGTTTAAGAAAATATTAGATAAAGAATATTCACAAGATGATTATAACAGGCAGTTTACCGTCAGGGTACCTGAACTTCTGGAGAAGATCGAACGAATAAAAAATATTTATTCCCAAGTTGAGAATATCAATCCCGTCTTATGCGAAGAATTAACCGGCCAGGAGAAAAGGCTTCAAGAGGCAAAAGAGAAGTCCGGCGAATATTTATTGCCGGAAAACTTTGGCGAAGGAGAAAAAAATGTTATATGAAACAAAGTTCGCGAAGCTGGAAATATTTAAAAAAGGTAAAGTCCGCGATGTCTATGATTTAGGTGAACATCTTTTAATCGTTGCTACTGACCGGATTTCTTGTTTTGACGTTGTCCTGCCTACGCCTATTCCTGATAAGGGAAAGGTTCTTACCCGGATTTCTGTATTCTGGTTCGACTATTTCAAAGATATGATAAATAGCCATCTTGTATCCGCAGATATAGATAACTTACCGGCAGATTTAGAAGAATTTAAAGAAGTACTCGGCCGGAGGTTTATGCTAACTAAAAAATGTAACGTTATCCCTTTTGAATGTGTAGTACGCGGATATTTATCCGGCAGCGGCTGGAAAGAGTATCAAAAAAACCAACAGGTATGCGGAATTGAGCTTCCTTCCGGCCTTAAAAACTCGTCAAAATTAGATTCGCCGATATTTACGCCTGCAACTAAAGCTGAATCAGGGCATGATGAGAATGTGCCGTTTTCATATATGGAGAAACAGGTTGGCGTTGAATTAGCAGGTAAAATCAAGGATTTAAGTATATCTATATATAAAAAAGCAGCCACTTTTGCAGAACAGAAAGGGATTATAATAGCTGATACCAAATTCGAGTTTGGGCTTCTTGACAACCGGCTCTTATTAGTTGATGAGATGCTCACTCCGGATTCTTCGCGTTTTTGGCCGAAAGAAGATTACCAAGAAGGCGCATCTCAAAGCAGTTTCGACAAACAGTACGTGCGTGATTACCTTGATTCTCTGGACTGGCCAAAAAAATATCCTGCTCCTGAACTACCGGCAGAGATCGTGAAAAAATCCAGAGAAAAATATTTTAAAGCCTTAGAACTGATTACCGGAAGTAGTCTGTGAGATTATATATTTTAAAGTTAAAAAGGGTAAAAAATGATTGCTGAAAATGTAAAAAATGTAAGCGCCTCGCTGACTCTGGCTATTACAAGCAGAGCTAAATCTATGAAGGCTGAAGGTGTTGATGTAATCGGATTCGGTGCCGGTGAACCCGACTTTGATACGCCTGCACATATCAAAGATGCAGCTAAACAGGCAATTGAACAGGGCGCAACTAAATATACTCCTGCTGCCGGTTCATTGGCTCTTAAAAAAGCTGTTATTGAAAAGATGAAAAGAGAAAATGATTTAAAATATGATACCGGCGAAGTAATTATCAGTTGTGGTGCCAAACACGCCTTATTCGAGATAATATTTTCTTTATTGAATCCGCAAGATGAAGTTATTATTCCGTCTCCTTATTGGGTAAGTTATCCGGAAATGGTAAAGCTTGCCGGAGGCAAATGCATTTTTGTTGAAACTGTTGAAGAAAACGGTTTTAAGGTTTCTGCCGAGGCCGTTAAAAAACATCTTAGCCCGAAGACCAAGTTAATAATTCTAAATTCTCCTTCTAATCCAACCGGTACGGTATATACAGCAGATGAGCTGGCGGATATAGGCAGGATTTTAGTAGATAATGATATTTATTGTATATCCGACGAAATATACGAAAAACTCATTTATGACGGGTCTAAGCATATTAGCATTGCTTCTTTATCTAATGAGGTTAAGGCTAAAACTATTGTAGTTAACGGCGTATCAAAAGCATACGCTATGACCGGCTGGCGGATAGGATTTGGATGCGGGCAGAACGAAATAATAGCGGCTATGTCTAAAATTCAAAGCCATTCGACGTCTAATCCTGCTTCGATTTCTCAGGCAGCTGCAGTGGAAGCTTTGAACGGCCCGCAGGAGGCGGTGGCTATAATGCGGAATGAGTTCCGTGCGCGGAGAGATTATATGGTTGATAAGGTTAACGATATCAAGGGGTTATCGGTCATTAAGCCCAAAGGTGCATTTTATTGTTTTGTTAACATATCACAATGCCTGGAAAAAAAATTTAAAGGCGAAGTTATCAGCGATTCATTGAACTTCGCTGAATTATTGTTAGAAAACCAAAAAGTTGCAGTGGTTCCTGGAAAAGCTTTTGGAAACGATTCTTACATCAGGTTATCCTATGCAATTGCGATGGAAAAATTAAAAGAAGGGCTTCAAAGAACGGAGCAGTTTATAAGTAATTTAGAATGAACTCCCCGCTTAACAATCTAATCCTTAAATACTTCCAACCAATACAACGATTCTGTTTAAATAAAAAGAGATGTGTCCGGCACTGGGTGAAAATCGGCCTATGTGTAATATGTGCTTTTATCTTTTTAATTTATGCCGGCAATGTTTATCGAAAGACTGAATTTGTCAAGAATACCAACCAGTTTATAGAAGATAAGATCCTAAATACCGGATATACAACCGGTATTATTATTGATAATTTAGATATAAGTATAGATGAGATATTCTCAGCAAACCCCATAGTCTCCATAAACGGAACCCGGCCATTTCCTGCTGCCAGTGTAATTAAGATACCCATAATGGTAGCCGTCTATACGGCAGACCGTTCCGGTTTAATAGATTTAGACGGTTGGTATACTTTGAAAAGGTCGGATATTACCGGCGGTTCCGGCGTTTTAAAAGCTGCTAAACCGGGTAAAAAGTTTCAGTTTCGAGAATTAATAGCATTAATGATAACCCGTAGTGATAATACTGCTTCCAATATATTTATCCGGCAATTGGGAATGGATTTTTTAAATAAAACCTTTAGAGATGCGGGTTTGAAGGATACGGTTATTAACCGGTATGTTATGGATCTGCGGTCTCGCGAAAAAGGTATTGATAATTATGTAAGTGCCCGGGATTTATCATTTATCTTAGAGAGGATTTATCATAGTGATTGTGTTGACCGGCCGGCTTCTGAAGAAATGCTCAAATTCTTGTTAGGCCAGCATGTTGATGATAGGATTCTCCGTTATTTACCGTCTGGAGTGGAGGTAGCGCATAAAACCGGGACTATCCGCGGGATAGTACACGATGCCGGTATTGTTTTTACCGGTAGAGGAGCATTTACTATCTGTTTTTTAACCGAAGGCTCATCGACTTATCTTCATCCTAAAAAGCTCATAGGCAAGATATCAGAAATTCTCTATTACTTTATGGAATATTTACAATGATTAAGGTTATTTTCGAAGACGATTATTTACTGGCAGTTGATAAAAAGGCAAATCTACTCACGGTGCCTTCTCCAAAACAGAAAAACCGGACGTTAACTGATTATGTATCTGCATATTTAAGTAAAAAAAATCAGGAAGCTTTCGCCTGTCACCGCCTTGATAAAGAGACTTCCGGGCTAATCATTTACGCAAAAAGTAAGGATATACAAAAAGCAATTATGGAGCAGTTTAAAGCAAGGGTTATTCAGAAAGGTTATTTTGCGGTAGTCCAGGGAAATATAAAGAAACAACGCCAAGTTATAAGAGGCGCCGTACAGCCGCGGGGTAAATCTCCCAAATTTGCGGTTACCCGGGTTCGAGTCAGGTACTGGGCCGGTAAATTTATCCCGTTAGAGAAAGTTTCCGACAAAGCCGGCGGTAGTTATTCCGGCGAAGACAGTCGTTCAATGCCGCCGCCGGGCAATACCGTTAGAGAACGCAGTTCTCCAACGGGGTTTACTATATTAGATATCGAACCTAAAACCGGGCGTACTAACCAGATACGTATTCATCTTTCTCGAATAGGCCATCCGGTAATCGGTGAACGCAAATATACCATAGCTAAAAGATGGCCGGTAAAGTTTAGAAGAGCCTGCCTGCATGCTTATTCTTTAAGATTCCGGCATCCTGTGAGCAGAGATACGGTTAGCCTCAAAATCGGCCTACCCTCAGATATCCAACGTTTTTTAGATAATCATCAAATTAATATCCGGATTTAACCGGGGGTGTACCCTGATCCGTGGGATGTGGGATGTGGGATGTGGGATGTGGGATGTGGGACGTGGGATGTGGGACGTCAAACATCCAACATCACTATTTTTGCGTATTGTCTGCTTGGGAATTTTGTGATAGAATTTAAATCCGGACTATACATTATAATTATAGTATAATTAGGGAGGCGCGTATGTTGCTAGGATTGATATTTATTGGTGCCGGCGTGTTAATTGCTGTCTTTCCCGAATTGCTGTCGTTTATTGTAGCCGCGTTCTTAATAGTGGTAGGATTGCATATTTTACTGATCAGCCTGTATTATAAAAGGGCTTCACGCCATTTTGATAATCCCTTTGTAGATTTTATATTCCGCTTTTAATGAAAGAAAAGAAGCATATTGACCTATCGAAGTTGCAAGAGCCTGAGCTTCTTGAACTGCGCATCTGCGATTTACCGGTTTCGATTGACGGCACCTATTTAAAAGAACGGGTTAGCGAACTCTATAGTAACCTTAACATAAAAGGCATAAAC
>CAZBZJ010000029.1:0-10120 GCA_964496355.1 uncultured Planctomycetia bacterium
TGCCGGCTATTCTGCATAACGCATACAGATGCTGATCGTGTGCCCCCAACTCCAAGATTCCTATCTTAGCCATAAATTACTGAATTATCCTTTCAAAAACATCAATGTATTTTTGCGCAACCTTAATCCAATCATACGATTGAACTTTCTGGGCATTATAGCCGCCCATAGCTCGCTTAAGTTTATCATCCTGCCAAAGCCTGTATATTTTATCGGCCAGATCTTTTACATCGGTTGTTTTAAATAACAAAATATCAAAATTTTCAGCCATTTCCTCAATCGCGGGTATCTTAGAAGCTATTACCGGTTTACGGCAGGCACTCGCTTCCAATATCGGCAAACTGCTTGACTCATACAAACCAGCCTGTATAACTATACTACTGTTATGGTATATAGAGACGAGTTCGTCAAACGGAACTTTACCCAAATAGTACACCTGATTCAATAACTTTTTATCTTCCTTTATATATCTTAATACATATCCGGCAGCAGAGCCTTTTCCGCCGGTCAAGACAAGGGGTATCTTTAGATTATAGTAATTTAAAATCCAGCGGATGGCTTTTAATACCGTAATATGGTTTTTATGATGCCACAAATAAGCCGGATAAAATATATACCTTTCAGGAAGATTATATTTACTCACAACATCAGGTAAATCTGTTCTACCCGAAAACCTAGATATACAGACGCCTTCCGGTATGACAAAAATCTGCTCTGACTTCAAAAATTTAAAATGATTAAGTAGGTCTTTTTTGATAAATTGTGAGCTTACCTGAATATAATCGGAATTCTTTGCCGTTAAGGTATATTTTAGTTTTCTTTTCAGCTTTGTTCTCAAATCGAAAAACTGCGGAAAATGGACATGTTGTATATCATGCATAGATACGACTTTCGGAACATTGAGATGATAAACCGGTAAAGTGTTCTGGGTATAAAGGATATCCGCTTTACGCTTTATAATATTTGCCATCTTTCGGGCAAACAAATAATTCAACTTCTCACTGAGATAAAATGAATTGAATAGCCATGACTTATCCATTCCGCTCTGCAACCATAAATACCTGACTGGATGCAGAACGATATCTTGGGATTTTACCCGTTGCGATAAAGATTCTACTACGTTCGCATCGACAAAAATATGAAAGGTATGTTCAGACTCTAACCTGCTGAAACCGTCTAGTAAACCAAACATATAAGTACTGGTACCACCTACATATCCCGAACCTATACCCGAACAAAAAATACCTATATTCATAACAAAATCAGTTAAAGAAAATATTTTTTACTGTATTACAAATATATTCGATCTCCTCTTTTGTCAGCGTTGGAGACGACGGTAAGCTTATGCCCCTCTGGTATAATCTATGCGACACAGGCGTATTATCTGCATCTTTCTTATACATCGGCATATCTGAGACAGGATAAAAATAAGGCCTTGAGTCTATTCCCTTATCTTTTAGTTTCGCTATTGCTGCGTCTCTGGATCTTTCACGCCATACTTTATTCTCGATATTAACCAGCCAGTATACATTTGTTACTTGTGAAGTCGTTTTATTAAGTGAAATATTGTCTATATCCTTAAACTCTTTCTCGTACAAGCTGAAAATCCGCTTCTTTTTCTTAAGAATATAATCTATCCGTTTGATCTGCGCTAAGCCAAGAGCAGCCTGAATATTGGTCATCCGATAATTAAACCCTACCGTGGTATGCCAATATCTCTTTTTCGGACTCATGGCATGGTCGCGAAGATACCTGGCCTTCTCGAAAAGTGGTTTCTCATTTGTTGTCAACATGCCGCCTTCACCGGTAGTGATAATCTTATTCCCATAGAAACTAAATACGCCAAAATTCCCAAAAGAGCCTACTCTTTTTCCCTGGTATAGTGCTCCGTGCGCTTCAGCTGCATCTTCAATAACAGATAAGCCTTTATCTTCAGCAATTTTTAATATTTGTCCCATATCCGCAGGATGTCCGTACAGATGCACGGGAATAATTACTTTAGTATTTCTACTTATAGCTGATTTAACCGCATCGGTATCTATACATAACGAGTTTTCTTCTATATCAACTGTTTTTATCTTCGCACCGGTATAACTAACAGCATTAGCTGTGGCAATAAAGGTTAAATCTGGAATTATCGCCTCATCATTAATACTAAGGCCCAAAGATTCTAACGCTAAATGAAGGGCCGCGGTGCCGCTACTTGTAGCTAAAGCATACTTAACGCCACAAAACTCCGCAAATTTTTTTTCGAACTTGTCAACATACTCGCCTAAAGAAGAAACCCAACCCGAACTGACTGCGGCATTAACCATATTAACGTCATCTCTGGTAATCGATGGTTCGTATAAAGGGATAAACTTATTCATATTGCTCCAGGATCAATTATTCATTTTATCAGGGTGAATTTTCCTATAATGATACCGGCTTACTTGATCATTAAAATATCCAAAATCATTCAGGTCATACCCTTCTTTGGCGGCAATATCTTTTGTGAGCGCATATACCAACAAAGCCTCATCTCTAGTAAGCCTATCCCTATATACGCCGATATTGCTTCTATTTATTCCTCTTAACATCTTAGGGTCTGATACAACACCCGGGTTAGCCCAGGGTTGGTATTTAACCTGTTCCTGCAAGACACTCTCAGAGAAATTGAGCTCCAGATACTCGAAAAGCTTCTTGATTTCATATTCAGGATTCTTTAATATGTCTTCATATTTTATCCAGTATAAATTATACTTACGTGCATAATCGATCATTACAGCATGTTCAAATCTATAACGGCTAATGCATTCCAAAAGGTCCCGCCAGATAAGAGTTCTCTTCTTCTCTCCTTTAGGCCTTCCTCCATAAAAATAGCCTTCATCCATAATCCCTTCACGGATAAATCTCGGGTGTTCCCGCCAGGAAGATATCGAGTCCAATGGGTTCCGATTAACTAAAACTATCTTGGCCTTAGGAAAACACTTGTAAATAAATGGTATATATAAACAATTCACCGTGGTCTTATCTCCCCAATTATCAGCTCCGTTTCGCTCTTTAGCTATTCCTCTGGCAATCCTGTCCTTTTGTATAACCTCTTTTCTTCTCGTAAAGTTAGTGGTATCGATGTATTTATTGTATTTCTTTTCTAATAACATTCTCAATATGGGGTTCTGTAAGTCCCGGAAAATTACCCCTGTTTCTTCAAGCATAAAGCATTCTTTTGACGCAGAAATCATCCCCATAACCATCGAGCTTCCGGAACGCGGATAAGAACCTATAATAATCGGGCTACTATCCAAAACCGGCTTATAAGGCACCTTCATAATCCGTCTTACCTTCAGACCAAAAATAAAACGCTTTTTAGCTAATTTAAACAACAAATTGATTACAACCGATGAATAATCTATATATTTTTTTATTCTAGCGAAAAATTCTTTACCGAAACACCTTTTATTGAATAGAATATTTTTTATCCCGAAGAGCAATGAATAAACTACCTGCCTTCTTTTCAAAAATCTCCATGCCGGAATTGGATAACTGTGTTTACCGGGATTCACTCCAGCAATGAACTTATCCAGGATATTAAAAGTCTCCGGATAATCCAGAGATATACAGCAATTTTTAAAATACCGGTTTACTTCTTCTATTATTCTATTTTTATCTACATGCCTAAACCCCCGGTCTTTTTTCAAGTTTCTCAGCCAATTTGAAAAACTTACAAGATCATGGCAACACGTCAAAATACCGCTTTGTTCAAGTTCATGATGCCCGAGTACTGCCAATGCCTTACCTCGTCTCAACACGTGATATATGAGTGTAGTTTGGGAACAAATCACCCCCTGGGCATTTTCTACCAAATCATGCAGGGATTTGTCCGGTACGAGATATATATTAGGATGCAATATATCCTTCTTACTTAACTTAGGCTTGGTAAAAGGATGCTGCCTTATCAACAAATCACAGTCAGGCCATAAATTATTAATAATAGGAAATAATTCCTTCAATACTTGCATATCGTCTCCCCATCGGCTACCTACCGTAATATACTCATCTGAGCTATTAATCCCGAAACCAACATCTTTAGCATTACCAGTGAGTAGAAGCAAATAGGGTTTATCATGTATATAAGGCGTATCTTGCGAATGATACTTCAGAGTACCTTCTTCTAAAATCTTCGTGGTTATCTGTCTTGTCTCTTCAGAAGTATTTAAAGAATTGTTTTTTTCATATACCAGCCACCGGCTATTCCAGGTCTTAAACTCGGAAAACTGATAAGTCTCAGAAAAAGCAAAACGGTTATAGAACAAGATAGGAACTTGCTGTTTACGTATAATCGCTTCGACTATCCTAGCCGCTGGCCGGGATATATAATTGCATATAATCATATAGGGCTCTAGAATTTTTAATAAGTCTATAATAAAATGTGCGAGGTTATCAGTTCTACGCATAAATCTGCCCTTCTTTATATTTTTACCGTATATATCCTGCTCCTGTCTGAACAATTGCTCTAACAGTGCACTATCTAACAAACCTGCTTTTCTTTTAGAAAATATATACGGCGAATGAATCTTGTTAAGATTATAGCTCTTCAGATTTATAAAATCGGGGTTGTTTAAACCTCTAAGATCAGCATTATGACAATCAAAAAACACATAGAAACAATTTAAGCCGTTTGACTTAAAATAATGATACAGCTGGTTGTAAAACTTTATTTCGGGTTCAGCTATAGATGAAAAAAACAAAATATTCATAACCTTTTATGGTTTCAAATTTAACATGCTATCTACATATCTGCGGTTAGCAGTTAACCATTGGTCAAGCTTCGAAACAACCTTAAACAATCTTCATATGCATACTTTAAAACCGCACAATCGACTAGATATGCAATGAATCTGAATCCGCTTTGATAGAGCAATTTTACATAATCGAAATCTCTGGCAAAAGAGCCGGCAATCAAGCCTTTATTATTTATTACCGCGGCACATTTTTTTTGCATACTAATGACATCTTTATGGTTCAACTGTCCAGATAAACCTACCGATTGAGAAATATCATAGACACCCAGATATATGAGATCTATCCCCTTGACACTTGCGATTGCTTCTAGATTTTTAATGCCAATCCTGCCCTCTACTAATACGCCGACTAAAGTGTTCTCATTTGCAACCTGAAGACTCTTAGATAAATTATCATGAGAATATCCATGGACACGGGTATAAGGAGAAAGCCCCCTCTCGCCAATTGGTGCATACCTGCTGGCCTTGACAACTAGTTTGGCTTCTTCTGCGGTTTGTACATGCGGGACCATAACCGCCTGACTGCCAATTTCCAAAGACCTCAATATATTTGACTCATTTTTATCGCTTGTCCTTATTATTGGTTGACAACCAGAAATCTGAGTGCTTTTAACCATCCTTCCTAAAGTCTCAAATGACATAGAGCCGTGTTCGGCATCAAGTATAACAAAATCAACCCCTGCCTGCGATATAACATCAACTACTCCTTCTGACCCAAGCATAGCCCAGGTTCCAAAAACACAATTGCCATTACTTAACCGTTCTTTTAAGTGATTTCTTTTCATACCCCTCCACCTTTCTAAAATCCGTACTTTCTGTATATATCATCCTTGAGCATTAAAGTTTCGGCAACTCGTAAATCATTTTCATTATCTACAGATTTAGTAATATAAGGTGACGGAACCATCCGTACTTTATATCCATACTGAATCGCCCTTATCATTTCAATCGATTCTGCTTTTTCTAAAGGCGTCGGTTTTAAAGAATTAAAAACTTTCATAAAATGCCACCGAAATGGCATTATACAAACCTGTTTTAGTCTGGGGCCTCGCTCTTCCTCATGTTCGACAGAAGGTATAGGGCTCCTGGACATAAAAAGAGCATTATTCTGCAAATCTGTAACTACTTTTATTTCATTTGGATCTTTCCATTCCACATCAGACGTTATCTCCAACGAAAGGTTTGATACGAAAACATCCTTTTCGCTTAGTAGCGGTTCTATAGCTAAATCAATCATATCCGGATGCACTATGGGCTCATCACCCTGAACTACTACCACAATATCCTCATCTGCGAGATCGAGCTCATTGGCAGCAGCAAAAACCCTTAAACCCGGCCGAGCAATCTGCGGATCAGTCATAATTATCCGGCCACCGAAATTAGTTACCTCCTTTTCAAGCTCTTTATCGCAACCGGCGACAAAAACGCTATTGGTATATTTACTCAACATACAACGCCGGTAAATGTGTTCAACCATGGACACCTCTAGTATCTTTTTTAAAGGCTTACCCGGAAATCTAGTCGAGCCCATACGGACCGGTATTCCTACGACGATACGCATACACACTCCTATTTAACTGCTGTGATAAATAAATGACTGGCAACACCCAACCTTTCAATCTCCGCTCTATATACATCATTAAAAGCACAATCAAAAATATCCCTATCTAACTTTAATTCTCCCGGTGAAGAAAATTTCGCCCATTGTACCAAATTATTGATACCGTATTTATGTAGATATTCAATTGACAAAGATCTAAAACCTGCGCCTTTAAAAAGTGACCAAACAGACCTCTTATTAAAGTAGCTCAAATGTGCGACTTGATAATGAAACTTCCGGTAAACTTCCGGTAACAAAATGTTAAGAAGGTCATCATGTTGGGGCATTGAAAGATAAAATATCCCTTTTTTTCTTAAAGCCGTAAAAGCAAATTTCACATAATCTTTAGGATTATCTATATGCTCGATAGTATCAAATGATGTTACGATATCGACCTTCCTGCCAGAAGCGACAAAATCCTGCGGGTAAGCATAAATAGTATGGCCCGATTGCTCTAATGGCATCCTGAATCTAGCCATTGGTTCAATAGCATAAGTATTTTTAACAATCCCTTTTATTGCATTGAGAAAAATACCGGACCCTGCCCCAAAATCGGCTATCTCCTTTAAGAATATATTCTTCAAGCCGATCTTCTTAATTCTTAAGTCCTGTTCATGTACATACTTATTTTGAATATTTACTATATCCAGAGTATTATCAAACTGTTTCCTATATTGGTCGCCCTGATAAAAACTCTCATATTTTCCTTGCGATGGATGAAGAAATATATAATCACATTTTCTACACCGATAAACCTTATACCCTTTAACATATTTAGAACTTACTCCTCCGGACCTAACAGGGTCTTTGTATATCAATAATGGTTTATTGGCATTACACAATCTGCATTTCATCTCTCCCCCTTGACTAATTAATACTCTGCATTTTTTGTGCTACCACCAACATGTGAGAAGAAAGATAATTGACGGACAAAAACTTCTGGAAATCGTCTTTAATACAATCATCGCATTCTTCTAACAAATACTTTATAAAATCATTATTTTTTATCTTAAAACTTTTATTTTTAACTTCTCTCTCCACAATCTGGACATCTAAAATCCCGGGGGTCTCCAGCATTATGATATCGAATCCCGTTTTATTCAAAATAACCTTCATGGACTCCGGGTTAAAATATTGCAGATGTTCCGGGGGATGAATATTCACTGCCTTATCTTTCATTATTTTAAAATCAAAACCTTGCCCGTTAGGGCAAGCTATAGACAAAAACCCCCGAGGTTTAAGTACCTTATTACAAGAACACAAAAATTCTTCCGGGTTGGATAAATGTTCGATTAAATCATTCATAGCCAGATAATCAATTGAAGCCGGGCTTAAAGAATAAACTGAACCGACCTTAGCATCTAACCCAGCCGATTTGCACTTTTCAACACACTCAACCGACAAATCTAAAGATAATACCCTATCCCAATATTCCAGGTCTTTCAGTGATAAAGAAAATGCACCGGAACCTGCTCCTAAATCAACTGCCAGTTCCGGTTTTCGAGATGTATTAGCTTTGATAGCAGATAAAATCTTCCTTGCCCTGGGTTTATATTGAATCTTCTTCCTATAAGAGTCGGTATTAACTAGGATTTGGTTCCAGTATTTGGGAGCTTGATAATTATTATAGTATGTTTCTAATAATTTTTCTTCCGGCCGGGGAGAAACAAAAATAGTTTTACACACTCCGCAAATCTTGTGGGTAAACCTCCATTTTTTAAAAAACTCTATACCTTCTTCATGCCCGCAAGCCGGACAATCTATGCTGATAAAATTATCTTTATAATCGGCATAAAACTTCTGTCCGGACTTTTTCCACAACAAATTCATTTCAGACATCAAGTTTTCCGGCCGCATTTTATCGATACTTTTTTTATGCATTATCAATTATTTTTTATCCAATAAACCATCAAATACAACATCAGTCCAATCTTCTAAGGATATAACCGGGATTTTTTTTTGTTTCGCCAGTATTATATCATGGGGTAAACCATAACCCCACTTAGCCAGGTACACAATATAACCTTGTTTTTTAGGTCCCAGCAGATGTTTTATATTATCGTCTATAAAAATTATTTCATCGGCATCCTTATGGGTTATATTACTTATTCTATCTAAAGCGACTAACTTGTTATCGGCCGCCTCTTTATCAAAAATCTTACTCCCGGAAAAGACAATACGGTTATGCCGTAAGAAAATATCAACAGAGCGCTTATCTTTGCCGGTAACTATGAACACTTCGGTAAGCTTTAACAGTTTTTTAAAATTTTCCCGTACGCCTTCATACAGCCTGTGTAGGCTAATCCAATATTCTACATCATGCTCTCTGAGTTTATCCCGGACTGAAAAAAACAGTGCCTCAAAATATTTTATCTGTCTCATATGCCTTAAACAAATTTGCTCGAAATCCCTGTCATCCTTAATCGATCTATCAGAAGCAGAATAAAAAATAGCAAAATATTGTCCGGCTGTCCTTACATAGCCTTTCCGGAAACGAAAATATTTTGCTAAATCTGAAGGAACCTGTTCGGGATCGTAAATAAACTCCCCCCTACCATTATATGCTAACCACGCGTTATATCCTGTCACCAGGCACTCCTCTGTGCTATCGCATATCACACCGTCGAAATCAAAAGCAATTATTTCATGCATAAAGATATTTTTTAAGGGTCTGGTTATATATATAACAACCGGCATTCTTATTAAGTCGGTTATGAAATCTGTTGCGCATATCATTCCCTTGACGTCTATATAATAGGCTTTTTGACGAATCTATTTTTTAAATTACCTAATCCTGATATCCTAACCTCGTAAACATCACCATTTTCTAAATACAACCGTTCTCTGACCCTGGGGGGGGTTCCGGTAATAATTATATCTTGCGTCTCTAAAGTCATCCATTGAGATAACCACCATACTATCTGCTCGTCTTTCCATATCCTGTCTTTCAGATTACCCCTGCGAACCAACTCCCCATTTTGGAAACCCTCTATTAATGCGTCAGCTGTTTTGAATTCAGTATCTATCCAGGGACCCACCGGACAAAAGGAATCCGCAGCTTTAGCCCTAGCCAAATGGTGGTCGCGTCCGCTAATATTCTCAGCCGTAATATCATTAACACTAGTATATCCGAAAATCGCATCTTCTGATTCGGAAAAAGATATTTTCCGAGTCTTTCTACCTATTACAATGCCCAGTTCAGGCTCACCCCAGGTTTTTACATCTTTAAAGGGAAGCATAATCTCTTGATAAGGTGCAGCTATACTGGTGGATGGTTTAATAAAGATAACCGGCTCAACCATATCCTCACTCACTCCACTCCCACCCTTATAATTTGCCGCTAAAGCTATTATTTTTCCCGGGCAACAGGAAGAATATAGTTCAACTTCGTCTATATTCACCGCTACATCCGATATCTTATATTTACCGAAAGGGTCTCCTTCTACGTATCTTATCCTATTCCCGAACACGGCTCCATATTCAACGGCTGACGAACCTGGTAACTTAAATCTGACAATCCTCATTATCTCCCTTTTTAAGAATCTTCGCTTTTTTTACCTGCATATATAGTATTCAAGATATCCAGTAATCCCTGGCCTAAATCTATATAAGAATCACTCATAATCTTCTTGCCCAATCTTGGTGAAAAATTATAGGGTGTAATCTGGTAATGGTCTTCCGACACCGCCCGCTTAAATTCAATCGCTATTTTATTCGAAAAGATTTCCTTGATCAT
>CAZBZJ010000030.1:0-1809 GCA_964496355.1 uncultured Planctomycetia bacterium
TTCAAGAACGGTATAATAAATTCCGCAAAATAGGTTCATTTCTTACACGATAAAACCCCGGATAAATCATGGATATATATCAGGAGTTGACTATATTAGGATTATTGAAGGGTTCACCCAAACATGGTTATGAGATAAAACAACTCTTAAAGAATGTCCTGGGTTTATTCGCCAGTGTTGAGACAACTTCTATTTATTATCCCTTGAAGAATTTGAAAGAACACGGATATGTGGAAAAAGAAGTCTCCAGAAAGGGAAGCCGGCCGGAAAAATATATTTACAAATTGACTCCTAAAGGCGAAGAACGGTTGAAAAAATTGCTGGCCGATAATTTTTTATCTTTACGCCGGCCGTTTGTAAATGTTGACCTTTCTTTGTATTTCTTGCCTTATTTAGATAAAAATGTCTTTGAGAAGAAAATAAATATACGGATACGGGCTTTAGAGAAGACAAAACGCTGGCTTCGGAAACGGCTGGATAGATTCGATTCTAAAGAAGGACGGCATTTAAAGAAGATTTTAGAACATAACCTCAAACTTATAAACGCCGAGATAGAATTTACTCAGGAAATCTTAGATTCCCCGCCTTTTTAAATATTTAGTTATAAAAAAATATGCCAAGTTTTCATAAGAAAACCCCTAACTTGATATTTTCCGATACCAAAGGAAATATATATAGACATCCCTATCTAAAGATAGCCGGAAAATCTTTGGATAGCTTTGTTCAACTTAATAATAGCCATCTTATAACTATGCCCAGGGGTAGTTCCTTTTTCTTTTTACCGGGAAGAAAACCGGTAGGATGGGACCCAAAAACTAAAAGGTTTCAAACCATCTCAAAGTTTAAAGATAAGGAAGTCTTTGCGCTTTCTGCCTTTTTACCTCCTGCCTTTCTAAGGCTTTATACTCCCGCAGCTGTTAAACAAGGCCCTATTAAGTTGCCGTTATGGGCGTATACTGCTTGCGGGTATAAAAACGGCAAGTTTTATGCTGCAGCCGTAAGAGTTGACCGGCGCCGGCGCCAGAGCCCGGGTTTTTATAAAAGCAAAGACGTAAAAAAAGGAGTCAGAGATTTTCTTGAAAAGCATGCTAAGAACAGGCTATACAGGCATTTATCTAATTGCGCATTAAATTACAATTGTCTGGCAGCTAAAAACTTGTTTTTAAACCGGTGGGAAGCACCGTTACCTGTGGCTAGATTCTGTAATGCCGGTTGTTTGGGGTGTTTGTCATATCAGAAAGGCAGTTGCAAAGCCTCGCACCAGAGGATTGAATTCAAGCCAAAAACCGATGAAATTGTTGAAGTGGCGGCTACTCATCTGAAGACCGCCCCTGAGGCTATTGTAAGTTTCGGCCAGGGGTGTGAAGGCGAGCCGATTTTAGAGGCTGATTTAATAGCTAAATCTGTCGATAAAACAAGACAAAAAGTACGGCGAGGAACAATTAATATCAATACCAATGCCAGTATTCCTTCAAAGATAGAGTTGCTGTGTAAAGCCGGGGTCGATTCTTTCCGGGTGAGCCTTAATAGCACGGTTGAAAGATATTATGATATGTATTTCAGGCCTAAAGGATATAAATTTACGGACGTCGTTAAATCTATAGAAATAATGAAACGATACAATAAGTTTGTTTCGATAAACTTATTTATCTTTCCGGGGTTCTCCGATTCCGAAGAGCAGATAAAGAGTTTAGAAAAGTTTATTGCTAAAACCGGCGTAGATATGATTCAATGGCGGAATTTAAATATCGATCCCGATTATTATACTGAGATTATAGAGGTATTCGGAACGAGAAGGGACGAATCCCA
>CAZBZJ010000030.1:1819-9788 GCA_964496355.1 uncultured Planctomycetia bacterium
GGATATTAACCCTTATCAACAAGATAAGAAACAAGTTTCCCGGGTTGAAAACCGGCTATTTTAACCTTCCCAAAGAGCAATTCCGCAGTTTTAGAGGTATTTTTTAGCTATTAAAATGGCGGCTCCTATTTCCCACCTACGCGGTAGGAAACGCGGTGGGAAAAGCAATTTTAAGAAATATTGGTAATTTTTCTAGAAAATAGTTGACTTGTATAGATTAGATAGTAAAATTTTATTAATTTAATTTTACCCCGTTAGAAAATAGGGTTCTCTAACGGGGTTTACCAATAAAGGAAGAGTCTATGAATATACTAGAATTATTGGAGAAGAAAAGCAAAGTACAGCCGGAAAAAGCAGCGGTTATTTTTAAGGATAATCCCGTTTGTTTTTCTGAACTTAGGGATAACTGCTTTAAAATAGCTAATTATTTAATAAGCCAGGGTATAACGAAAGATAAGAAAGTAGCTTTATGTCTACCCAACCGGCCAGAGGCTATTTATAGTATATTCGGTATTCTATCGGCAGGGGCGGTGCTGGTTCCGTTAGATTATATGCTTACAGAAAGAGAAATTATCGATTTCATAAACCATTCGGAGTCGGAAGTTTTAATTATCCAGCCTAAGAAAGATATAGATTTGAAAGAGGTTATTCATAAATGCCCTTCTTTAAAAACCTTAATCTTTTCCGGAGAGAAAAAAGACGAATATATCTGTTTAGAAGAAATATTAAAGCAGGCTACCTGCCAGAAACCAGAAAATTCTATTGATAGAACCGATAACGCTGCTATCTTTTATACATCCGGTTCAACCGGCCATCCTAAAGGCGTATTATTGACTTATGCTCATTTAGAAAATCCTGTAGAAGTTATAGACCGCTACCTGGAAGTTACCAGTAAAGATATATTTCTTTGCGGCGGCGTACCTTTTTCTCATATAGGGGGGGTGGATTTTATTATTTTTATGCTCTATTTCGGGTTTACTTTAGTCTTAATGGAGCGGTTCCAACCTTTCGAATTTTTAAGGAATATCGAAAAGCATAAAGTAACATTATTTTGTGTAGTGCCGGCCATGTTTGTAGCTGTACTTTTTTTAAAAGGAGCTGACAAGGTTGATTTGTCTTCTTTGCGTTATGCGGTAGTATTTGGGGCACCTTCTTCTCCGGCTGTGTTAAAACGGTTTTGCAAATTGTGCCCGAATGCGGAGTTGCGTAATGGATGGGGTATGACTGAGACTGCTGCTCCCAATGCTTATTCTCCTTCTGATCAGAGTAAATTAGCCAGCATAGGAAAATTCGATTTTAATATGCGGGCAAGGTTAGCCGATAATCAAGATAAACCGATAGAACTTCCGGGCGAAGGAGAATTGCAAGTAAAGGGTAAGGGTGTGATGAAGGAATACTACAAAGAGCCGGAATTAACCAGGATAGTTCTGACCGAAGACGGATGGCTGAAGACCGGCGATATAGCACGTGCCGACGATGAAGGGTTATGGTATATAGTAGGCAGAAAAAAAGATATGATTAAAGTTGCCGGAGAAATCGTTTTTGCCCCTGAAGTCGAAGAAAAGATACACCGTTACCCTAAAATAGAAGAAGTGGCAGTTATCGGGGTGCCGGATAAGCTGCGGGGAGAAGTGCCTAAGGCTTTTCTGGTCTTCAAAGACGGCGAAGATTTTGACGAATCTGAATTAAGGGAATTTTTGAAAAAACACCTGGCTCATTTTAAAATGCCCGCCTACTTTGAAATTATAAAGGAACTGCCCAAGAACAGGGCAGGTAAGGTTAACAAGTCCAGTCTAGAATAGAAACAAAGTTAGATAAGGAGATAAGAAATGATGCAGAGAGATGTTCATCTGGACGCAAAAAATTTACTTGATTCACTGCAGTTCAAACAGGGCGATTTCGGCGAAGTCGCTATAGTAAGCGGCCAGGTTCATCGTGCCAAGATGTGCTTAGAGAAATTGAATAATCCGGTTAAGAATTTCACTTTTTTAGGATACACCTTCTGGACGGGTATATATAAAGAAAAGAAGATCACTGTAGGAAATGGAGGTTTTTACAGTCCGGATTCGGCGTTTGTTACCGAGATGTTATGCGCCGGAGGAGTTAACGCTTTGGTTCGTATCGGTTCCTGTGGGGCTTTGCGCGAAGATATAAATGTAGGCGACTATGTCGTTGCCGATAAGATAATCAGAGGCGACGGCGCAACTCGTTATTATGTAGACGATAATTTTACGCCGGCTGTTGATACGGGAATCTCTGAACAAGTTGAAAATATATTCTCTCAGTCAGGCCGAGTCCATAAGGGAGGAGTGTGGACAACCGACGCTTTATTTAGAGAGACTAAAGATATAGTAAATTCTTATATTCAAAAAGGAGCTCTTGCAGTTGATATGGTTAGTTCCCCTTTTGTAACTTTAAGTAATCTGTATAAGAGAAAAGCTGCTGTTATCCTGGCAGTTTCCGATAATATTATAACCGGCCAGTTGGGGTTTGCCGATTATAGGTTTTTTGAGGCCGAACTGAAGATGGCCGATGTGATTTTCAAGGTTATCGATGAATTGTAAAAGGAGAATCAGAGATGGAAATTAGATGGCAGAATACAACTAAAAAATTATTCGATGATATTGTCGGTTCTTTGCCTCAGTTTCACCGAAGTATAGCGGAACGGCTAGTTAAAGAGAAGTCTGAAGAGCTGGCAAAGAAGAGAGAAAGCCAACTCGTTACAGACACGGATTTGATACAGGCGTTTTTTCAAGAAGTACCGCCGGCTTTCAAAGATATGATGAAGCGTATGTTTGACCATCATAATATTGACTATTCTAAGTATGTAACTGAAAAGTCTGCAGATGAACCGGAGTAATCGATGAAGACGGCTATTTTAGGATGCGGCGCAATAGGCGGTTTGGTTTTAGGATATTTGTCTGAAGCCAAAACTGACGTTATCGGCATAGTAAAGGATTATCAACAGGCTGCTTTGCAGAAAGAAGGTTTAAAAATCGACGGTGTGCGCGGCTTGCATAATGTAGAAGTCTCTGTGCAGACTGAGTTAAAAGAAAAGGTCGATTTAGCTATCATTGCGACCAAGACGGATGATCTTAATAAGATAATAGAGCAAAACTCCGAGTTCCTTAAAAGTTCATTTGTTCTATCTACCCAGAATGGCGTACAGGCAGATTGTCTTCTTAAGGAATTCTTTCCTCCTGAAAAGATTATAACTTCAATCGTTATGTTTGGCGCTACTTTTTATCCTCCCAATAAGGTGGTTCACAATTTCGAAGGTGAATGGGTTTTAGGGAATGTTTTTGGAGAAGATATCCATAATTTAGAAAAGGTTAGAGATTTCTTAAGCCCGGCTTTCAATATAGTCTTATCCGGTAATATTAGAGGTTCGAAGTATCTTAAATTATTTATAAATCTAAATAACTGTATTCCGGCAATATTAGGTAAATCTATGCAGCAAGTATACTCTGATTTGGATTTAGCAAGGTTAGCTATCCAATTAAATAGAGAAGCTTATGACATAATAAAGACTGCCGGTATACAATTAACTGATTTGCCGTCTTACCCCAAAGATAGAATAGAGAAACTTACTTCGATACCGGAAGATAAAGCGGCGGCAGTTTTTTCCGGCATAATGACTAATTTGAGTAAGGAACCTGTTTACGGGTCGATTTTACAGAGCATAAAACGGGGCAAGAAACCAGAGATAGAGTATATAAACGGCGAAATTGTTAATTTAGCTAAAAGTAATAATTTAAAAGCGCCTTTAAACGAAAAAATCGTTGCGTTGGTTCGTCGGGTAGAAGAAAGCGGTTTTTTGTCGAAGAAGGAGCTCTTGTCTCAGATAGGAGGATAAGCCGGATGAAGAACAAGAACGAAGATTATCTAAACGCTAATTGTTCTGATATAAAAACTCCCTTTCCGAGATTGAAAGTTACTTGTGTTGAAGTTCACGGAGATTGTTATCATGGCTATGAAAAAGGCGATGAGTTTATCCTGGGGGATTTTACTCATCCGCCTAAACATTTCTGTTTAGGATTAGTCCATTCGCTTTTTCCGGTTGCCTATTCTCTAAGTTTTGGAGCTAAATTCAGGTTTATGGATAATCAGAAGTCCTTGAAAGTTACATGTCCTGATGGCGGCAAGGCAGAATTTTTGGTCGAGGTTCTTGATAGGAACGGCAGAGTCGAATATATACCTAAAGACCCTAATCATAAGGGTCCTGAACCCAAAAAGATGGAGATAGAAGTTGTGAAAGCCAAGGGCAAATGTGCTTATGAATACAAGGTAGGCGATAAATGGGAGACTGAAGGATTAAAGAGTATACCCAGCTTTTGCGGAGCAGCCTGGCATACTCTGTTTCCGGCAGTCTTTGCCCTGAATTTTGGGGCAGAGTTCTTTTTTATGGAAGATAAAAATTATATAGATACAGTCACCTGTCCTGATGGCGGCAATATCGTCTTTAAAGTCAGGCGTAAATAAAGTTGATTAAGATAGGAGAGATTTGATGGATAGACGCGTAGTAATTACAGGAGTTGGCGTAATTTGTGCTGCTGGAGAAGATAAACAGACTTTTTACGACAATTTAATAGAAGGGCGGCCTTTTATCCAAAGAGTCGAGAATTTTGACGTTAGCCTTTTTAATTCTAAGGTAGCATCACAGGATTTAGATTTTGATCCTGAAAATTTTGGCATAAAGGATGCATGGCGTATGGACAGGTATGTGCAGTTTGGTATAGCTTCTGCAAAACAGGCTGTAGCGGATGCTAACCTTGATATGGATAAAGAAGACCGTAAAAGATTCGGTGTCATCCTGGCAAACGCTATATGTGGCACACGGTTTATGGAAGAAGAGTTCCTTCTGGTAACTGACTGGGGGAAAAACTCTATAAATCCAAAAAAGGGCAGGCCTTACTTATATGACGCTTCTATGTTTAATACACCCAGCGCCGAAATAAGCGCTTTGTATAAGACGCAGGGTATTAACTGTACTCTTTCAACCGGCTGTACTGCCGGTACTGATTCTTTAGGGTTTGCTTATGAGCTTATTAAAGAAGGCAGGCAGGATGTGATTATTGCCGGAGCCAGTGAAGCTCCTATTACACCGGTTACTTTTGGAGCTTTTGACGTGGTGAATGTTTTAGCTAAAAATAACGATGAGCCGCATAAAGCCAGCCGTCCGTTTGATAACAAACGTAACGGGTTTGTCATATCTGAGGGAGCCGGGATATTGATATTAGAAGAATACGAGCATGCTAAAAAAAGAGGTGCGCATATATATGCCGAAATTGCCGGGTTCGGTACCACTTGTAATGCTTATCATATGACTGATTTACCTGCCGATGGCCGTCCTATGGCTCTTTCTATGGAAGAGGCTATAAGGCAGGCTGGGATAGAGAAAAGAGAGATTGGTTATATAAATGCTCACGGCTCTTCCACCCGCCAAAACGATGTTTTCGAAACCGATGCTTATAAGAAAGTATTCGGTGATTTAGCATATAAGGTTCCTATAAGCTCGATCAAATCGATGATCGGCCATCCTTTGGCAGCTGCTAATGCTGTAGAGAGTGTTCTATGCTGTATGATTTTCGAAAAAGGTTTTCTGCCGCCTACAATTAACCAGGAAGAACCAGATCCTCAGTGCGATTTAGATTATATACCTAACCAAAAGAGGCAGGTTATGCCGGAATATATATTAAAGACAAGCAGTGGTTTTTCCGGGATTCATTCGTCGATAGTATTTAAAAGGAGCAAAGAATAATGGGTGAACGTGTTGCTATAACTGGAATAGGGGTAGTTTCTCCTTGCGGAGTAAAAAAAGAGACTTTCTGGGCTAATCTAAAGAGAGGCGGTTCTTTTATTGATGGAGTCAGCCGGTTTGATGCATCGAATTATCCTTCTCGTATAGCCGGACAAGTGCATCAGCTCGATTATTATTCCCATGTCTCTAAGAGGCTGCGTAAGAAGATCGATGTCTTCTCGCATATGGCTCTAGTATCTTCTGAGCAGGCTTTAAATGATGCGGATGTTAATCTGGACAATATCGATAAAGAGCGTGCCGGTGTCTTTATGGGCAATGCCCTTGGCGGATGGCTTTTTGCTGAAACCGAGTTAAGGGATATGTATATGGAAGGAAGAGAAGGCATATCTCCTTTTATGGCTTCGGCATGGTTCCCGGCAGCTCCTCAAGGACAGGTAACTATCTATTATGGGTTGAAAGGGTATAGTAAAACAGTTGTATGTGACCGGGCATCTTCTGCCCTGGCTTTATGGTATGGTGCAAAAACGGTATTACAGAATAAGAACGATTTTGTGCTTGCCGGCGGTATGGAAGCGCCGATTACACCCTATGCATTACTATGCGCGAATACATCCGGGCAATTATCTAAGAATAACGCCGATCCCAAAAGAGCCTATAAACCTTATGATTTGAATAGAGACGGTTTTGTTTTGGGAGAAGGTTCCGGTACAGTCGTTCTGGAAACTGAATCACAGGCAAAAAAGAGGGGTGTTTCTACGGTCTATGGTTTTATAAAAGGAGTCGGGTTCTCTTCGGATGGATACCATTATGCACAGAGTGATCCGGATTCCGACGGGTTGGAATATGCGATTAGAGAGTGCATAAGAGATTCCGGATGGCAGGCTTCGGATATTGATTATATCTGCCTCGATGGCCAGGCGACGGCTATGGGCGATTATCTAGAAGCTAAGGCTATTAATAATGTATTCGGTTCTCAGGGAAAAAAGATTTTGATGAGCGCTCCTAAAAGTATGTTTGGCAATCTGTTGGGAGCTCAAACTTCTTTAGATTTGATTGCAACCCTTTTATCCATGCAGAACGATATGGTCTTACCGACTATAAACCATCAGATGGATGACCCTTATTGTGATATAGACTGTACGTTTAACGAGCCTATGCAGAGCAAGATTGAGAAGGCTCTTATTATTGCCCGCGGCAGAGGCGGTATTAATATGGTTTTAGGGGTAGAGAAAGCATAAAGGAGGAGGAGATGAGTTTAAAAGAAGAGGTGAAGAAAGTTATCGCGGATACTTTAGATGTAAAAGAAGATGAGGTAGGTGAGGGGAAAAATCTATATGAATCTATCGGGATTGATTCGACTGAGATGGTCGAAGTAACAGTTGCTTTAGGTAAACATTTCGGAGTAAAATTTGAGAATAACGAGATAACCAAAAGTTCTACTCCGGAAGATATCGTAAAATGTATAGAAGAAAAGAAGGACGCTAATTAAGAAGTATGAAGATAATCGATTTAAGCCTGCCAATAGATGATGAGGCTTTCGAGGTACATCCTTTGCGGATAGAACGCACTTCGCATAAGGATGGCATCGAGAAGGTTAATAAAGTAATAATGTCCAGGACTCCCGAAGGCCAAGAAAATTTTGAAAAGGGGAAAAGGATAATCAAAAAAGAACAGATACCGGACGAAGAATTCTTATCGCTGGAGATGGTTTATTCTTCGGTTCACAGCGGCACACATTTAGATTATTCTTTCCATTACGGAAGTAAATCCGAAGGCCGCAGTTCTAAGACAGCCGACCAGATACCCTTAGATTGGTGTTATCAGAATGGGATTAAGCTGGATTTAACTTATAAAAAACCGGACCAGGTAATAACCGATAAAGATATTGAAAAAGCTTCGGAAAATAAAGGCTGCAAAATACAGCCATTAGATATAGTGCTTTTACAGACCGGTTCAGACAGATTATTCGGTAAACCTGAATATTTTTCTGATTATCCCGGGATAGATATTTCTACTATAGGCTATCTTCTGGACAGAGGCGTTAAGGTGTTTGGCGTAGATACGATGGGAATAGACAGGCCTTATAAGTTTATGATGAAAGATTTTTTTGATTCCGGCGATTCCAAATATTTATGGCCGGCACATTTTTACGGCCGGAAAAGAGAGTTTATCCATATCGAGAGGCTGGCTAATTTGGATAAATTACCG
>CAZBZJ010000031.1:0-2234 GCA_964496355.1 uncultured Planctomycetia bacterium
ATCGTTATTCATTTTCTCTATCGCATGAAGGACTTGCGCCTGAGAAACATCATCATCGAATTCCTGGACTTCATATATAATATCGGCTTTTTCACAAACCTTTTTTTGCTGGTTTATATAAATCTGCGATTCTTTGTTTTGGCCTATCTGTATAGCTACCATATGCGGTATAAAACCTGCTTTTTTAAGTATCGACACCTCATTGATTAAACCCTGGATTATTTTTTCAGCCAACGGGCTGCCTTTTAAGAGTTGAAAACTCATAATCAAATCTCCTTATACTGCAGTCAGATATAAGAGCCGGCCTTATTTAATACTGTTTTTTTTACGGCCTTAATCTTGCGGGTTAAAGACAATCTCTTTCTGTTTATTTTTAACGCATATTTTTTATCGTGTATATTCTGTAAGTTAATCTTAATATTAAACCCGGCAGAAACCAACCCCGACTCCAGAAACAGGATCGCGCTCGCCGTATCGGTAATGAGGTTAGGGTTCCCTTTTTCAGACAGGAGCCTGCATAATTTAGCAGCTTCATATGAGTATGTGCATATTTGCATTGAAGTATCAACTGATTTTTTTACTGCAGCATCCAGCCTTTTTGACGCCTTTTTTTTCATTATACGCCGTATATTCCGGACTCTTTTATAATACTTGATATCGTCATCGATAAGCCGGTTAAGTTTAGCACTGATTTGTTTGCTTTCTTTCAAAACATTTTTTATTTCCTGATTTATCAGCCGGCTCTTTTTTTTGCCCAGGCTAAAATTTGCTACCATTGTCAAAAGGCTGGTTCCTAAAGCGCAGCTTACTGCCGCGGCGCTTCCACCTCCCGGGGTAGGGGTTTTAGCCGCTAGGTCATTTAAGTATTTCCGGAATTGGCTATTGTACATAAATTAAAACATCCCTACAGTTTCGCCATTTTCGTCAATATCGATTGATTCACCAGCCGGTTTAGTAGGCAGCCCCGGCATAGTATTTATTTTACCGCATAATGCATATATAAATCCGGCTCCGCGTGATACTCTTATGTCGCGTATCGGCAAAGCGAAATTTTCCGGTTTACCTTTTAATTTCGGGTTGTGCGATAATGAAAGATGTGTCTTTGCCATACATATCGGCAATTTATCCAATCCCAGGCTTGTGAATAACTTTATTTTTTCCTGAGCTTTTTCTTCAAAAATAGTTTCGTGAGCGCCATAAATTTTTGTTGCAATAATTTCAATCTTTTCTTTAATAGGCAAATCAAGCTCGTATAAAAACCTGAACTCAGGTTTTTTTTCACAGGCATTAACTACCGCATTAGCCAAATCTGTTCCGCCTTGCGACCCTTTACTGTAAACTTCGTTAATTACGGCATCGTTAGCACCGAACTCTTTAGCTTTTTGAATTACCAGATCGATTTCTTTTTGAGTGTCGGAACTAAATTTATTAATAGCTACAACTACCGGCATACCGAAGATCTTGACATTCTCGATTTGTTTCTGAAGATTATAACAGCCTTCTTTTAATAACTCCAGGTTTTCAGTGTATATATGATCGTCATCCGGGCTGATTTTACCAGAATGGGCTTTAAGCGCCCTTATACTGCAAACCATAACAACACAATCCGGTTTCAGGCGGCTAATCCTGCATTTGATATTAAAAAACTTTTCCGCGCCTAAATCTGCGCCGAAGCCGGCTTCGGTGACCACGTAATCGGAGGTTTTAAGAGCGATTTTATCGGCTATAATCGAACTGTTCCCGTGCGCAATATTGCCAAACGGGCCTGTATGGACAAAACAGGGCGTGTTTTCGATTGTCTGTAAAAGATTAGGTTTGATTGCATTTTTTAATAAAACCGTCATTGCTCCGGCGACTCTAATATCTTCAGCAGTCACAATCCTGCCGTTGTGGTCAAATGCTACTATAATTTGGCTGAGCCGGTTCCGTAAATCTTTTAACCCTTTCGATAAAGCTAACACCGCCATAATTTCGCTTGCAGAAGTAATTTCAAAGAATGATTCGTGTTTAAACTTATCTTTGGCTATCCCTTTGCCGACAGTAATATTCCTTAAAAACCTGTCAGAAACGTCTAAAACTCTAGCCCAGGTAATAGTTTCGGGGTTTATATTAAGGCCATTGCCTTTAAATACCGAGTTATTTACAAATGCTGAACATAAATTATGTGCCGCTTCAACCGCATACATATCTCCGGTCAAATGCAGGTTTACATCTTCCATTGGCATAACCTGTGA
>CAZBZJ010000031.1:2244-9665 GCA_964496355.1 uncultured Planctomycetia bacterium
GCTCCTCCGCCTTTAATCCCAAAAACCGGCGCTAAAGAAGGTTGCCTGATACAAACACAAGATTTCTTACCTAACCGGTTAAGTGACATCCCCAATCCGATAGTAGATACAGTCTTTCCTTCACCGAACGGTGTAGGCGTAATAGCTGTAACCAGGATATATTTGCCGGCTGGTTTATCTTTTAACCGGCCTGAAACCGAAGGTGACACCTTACCCATATAATCCCCATATAGGATTAACTCCTCGGGATTAAGCCCCAGATTTTCGGCTATGTTGGTTATAGGGGCTATCTTCGCTCTTTTAGCAATCTCTAAATCTGGTAAACGGCCGGGTTTTTTCATGATGAATTAATGTTTGAAATGGCGTATGCCTGTAAAACACATACTAATACCGTGTTGATTGCAGGAATCGATTATATCGTTGTCCCGGACCGATCCGCCGGGTTGGATTATTGATGTTATGCCGGCTTTGTCAGCCTGTTCTATTGCATCAGGGTGCGGGAAAAAAGCATCGCTGGCCAACACTGCCCCTTGAGTCCTATCTTCGGCCTTGCGGCAGGCAATAATGACGGAATCTACCCTGCTCATTTGTCCGGCGCCGATACCCACTATTTGTTTATCTCGAGCCAGGACGATAGCGTTGGATTTAACATGTTTACAGATTTTCCAGGCAAACAGCAACGATTCTATCGCCTGGGATGAAGGTTTATTCTTAGTCACACTTTTAAGGCCCTGTTTGGATATTTGCCGGCAATCACAATCCTGGACTAACATACCGCCGGCAACATTTTTATATTCTTTAAAACAACCGGATTCCGGGCTTAGATCAACTTCTAAAAGCCTTAGATTCTTTTTTTGTTTGAATATTTGAATACTTTCAGGTTCAAACCCATTAGCTATTATGGCTTCGACAAAACCGGCGTTCATAATAGCTTGTGCAGATTCGGCATTGATTTTACGGTTTAACCCGATAACGCTTCCGAATGCTGATAAGGGGTCACCTGCCCAGGCACGTTTAAATGCTTCGGTTACATTATCGGATACTGCCATTCCGCAGGGATTAGTATGCTTAATAACAACTGCGGCCGGTTCGGAAAATTCCGCTAAAATATTCATTGCAGCATTACAATCGTTTATATTGTTAAATGATAGTTCTTTGCCGTGCAGCTGTTTTGCATTTAGCAGGTTTCTCCTTGGATCATTTAAATCCCGGTAAAGTGCAGCCTTTTGATGGGGGTTTTCGCCGTACCGTAAGTTGCGGACTTTCTCTAAACTTAGGGTAATCCGGCCGGGATAAGGAGGAGTTGAATCTTCGGCGAGCTTTGATTTTAAATATGTACAGATAGTTTTGTCATAACCGGATGTCCGGTTAAATACCTGTACTGCTAGTTCCGCAGAGAGTTGTTTGGATATCCTGCCGTTATTTTTTTTAAATTCGGATATGATTTGCGGATATTGGGCAGGATCGCTGACTGCAACTACTGATTCAAAATTTTTTGCCGCGCTCCGCAGCATACTGGGGCCGCCGATATCGATATTTTCAATCGCAGAGGATTTATCTGTGCTGGGAGAAGATACGATTTTTTCAAATGGGTAAAGGTTAACGACAGCCATATCGATAAACTTAATATCATGTTTTTTAACTTCCTGTAAATGTTGCGGGTTATCTCTTACGGCGAGCAACCCTGCATGGATTTTTGGGTGCAGTGTTTTAACCCGTCCGTCCATCATCTCTTCTGAACCGGTGAATTCGGCCAATCTGACTACAGGTATGCCAAGCTCCTCTATCTTTTTAGCAGTTCCTCCGGTAGAAATAATCTCTACACCGGCTGAACGTAGCGTTTTAACGAAGCTATCTAAGCCTGATTTATCAGAAACACTGATTAAGGCGCGTTTTATTGATATCATTTTTTTTCACATCCATTATGATTAGTGGTAAAATGCCAGGAAGACAAAGCTAAAAAAGAAGAAAATTATTATAACATATTGTTAATAATTTGCAATTTATTCCTCGGGAATATCCCACATCCTACGGACACGGATATACCCAACTAAAAATGCGGCCAAACCGATAGGTACCGTTCACCGGTATCGGGTAAGATAGTTACAATAGTTTTACCGTTGGAACCCGGCCTTTTAGCAACTTCGACCGAAGCCCAGATTGCCGCACCGCTGGATATACCGGCAAATATGCCTTCTTGCCTGGCTAACCGGTGCGCAAATTTACAGCTATCTTCATCAGATACCCGGATAATCTCGTCTATTATATCCCGGTTTAAGGTTTCCGGAATAAATCCCGCACCAATCCCTTGAATATTGTGTTGTGCGGCGCTGCCGCCGGATAAAACCGGTGATTTTTCTGGTTCCAAAGCGATAATTTTTATTGTTTTTTTTCTTTTTTTCAAGAACTCGCCGACACCGGTAATCGTGCCTCCGGTACCCACTCCGGCAACGAATATATCGATTTCACCTTTGGTGTCGTCCCATATTTCCTGTGCGGTAGCCCTGCGATGAACCTGAGGGTTAGCCGGATTACGAAATTGCTGGGGCATAAATCCAGAAGGCGTATTTTTCAATAACTCTTCGGCTTTCTCTACCGCGCCTTTCATTCCTTTACCAGCCTCCGTTAATACTAATTCTGCACCCAAATATTTAAGCAGGCTTCTGCGTTCGCTACTCATTGTTTCGGGCATAGTTAAGATAAGCTTATAACCTTTAGCTGCACATACAAAAGCTAAAGCAATGCCGGTATTCCCGCTTGTCGGTTCAATTATGACAGAACCCTTAGTAATCCGGCCTTCTTTTTCTGCTTTTTCAACCATTTCTACGCCTATCCGGTCTTTAATGCTGGCCATAGGGTTAAAGAACTCCAGCTTAGCCAAAAGGCGGACATTTAATTTTTCAGTCAATTGATTTATTTTGACCATCGGGGTATTCCCTACAGTCTGAGTTATATCTCGATAAATTCCGCGCATTTGCCTCCTCCCTTTATTGTTCTACATAACCTTGTTTTTTCGAATACCCGCTGCGCCGGTTAAATTATCTATTAAAATGACTCTTCGATTATACCACCGCCATAGAGTGTGTCATCCATATAAAATACAGCTGATTGGCCGGGAGTAACAGCTTCCTGCGGCCGGCCGAAGGCCGCCCTGATTTTTTGATTAGATCCATTAATAAACTCTACTTTCGAAATAACAGCTTTATGCCGGTATCTAATCTGTACATCCATGCGTGCAGGATATTCATCAACAAACCAACTGTCCAGTGAAGCAGTTAAGCCATTGGCGCGTATTTCCTTTTTTTCGGCTACGACTATTTGATTTTTTTGGGCATTTATTTTCTTAACGTATAATGGTTTGCCGGCAGCTATCCCCAGGCCGATTCGTTGGCCGACGGTATAATTAACAATACCAGGATGTTCTGCTAAAAACCGGCCGTTTAAATCAACTACTGCGCCTTTTTTCGCCAGTCCCCGTTTTTTAAAAAAATCCGGCTTATTTTTTTTATCAATGAGGAAACACAGGTCTTGGCTTTGCGGCTTATCATTTACCGGCAGGTGTTCCTGCCGGGCGGTGTTACATACCTGATGTTTTGAGATATCCGATAACGGAAAAAGAATAAACGGTAAATATTCCGGATTGATAGAATACAAGAAATAACTCTGGTCTTTCTGCTTGTCTTTAGCCCGCCGTAAACAAAAATTATTTTTTTTCTTTATAATCCCCGCATAATGGCCGGTAGCTAAATAGTCAAAACCGCGGTCTAACGCATAGGTCAAAAGTTTATCGAATTTTAACCGCCGGTTGCATAGTACACAGGGATTAGGAGTCCTGCCGGAACTATATTCTTCTGTCATATTTGTTACGACCAGATCCTGCATCTCTTTAGAAAAATCCAGAACATAATGGGGAACATCCAGTTTTTCGCATACTTTTTTAGCATCGCTGACGGTGCCGGAGCCGCTATATACCGTTTTTTCAGACTGGCTGCTTTTTATACCCAGATTCATAGTTACGCCTGCGACTTGAAATCCTTTTCTTTTAAGTAATAATGCAGCTACCGAGGAATCGATGCCTCCGCTTAACGCGCATAAAACTTTTTTACTCATAGTTTACGAAAAACCCCTCTTCAGGCTTTTGAAATGAAACAGTTGTTTTTGATGTAGAACCGTAATTTCCGGTTTTTTGCTGAACCGGCATAATCAACGCCTATTCGTTTTGCCCGTTTGATATATTTCCGCTTAATAGCCGCTTTATCTAAAACATAAATTTTGCTCCCGTACGCTTTTTCTCCCGTAAAAGATTTATTGATGCCAAAACTTTTTGTCCATTTACACGGCCCGTTAGCCAGGTGTTTTAGTGATTTAGCTGCAGGATAATTCTTTTTCATTGTATCAATGCCCTCTAAAGGCTCCAATGCCCGTATGAATACCGCCTGCGGGTCATTCTTTTTGCCGGCAACAATATTACAACAAAAGTATATTCCGTATATCGAATATACATACAACAGCCCTCCCGGCCGGTACAATATATCGTTTCTGGCGGTATGTTTATTTTTGTACGAATGTGAAGCCGGGTCTTTTATGCCGGGGTAACTTTCAGTTTCGGCTATTCTTCCGGATAGAAACACTTTGCCGGTATTAACACAAAAAATCTTACCCAGCAAATCCGGCGCCAGGATCTTAGCCGGCCGGATAAAAAATTTTCTGGGTAATTTTCTACGGTTTGAATTCAAGGCGTGTCCAGTCGATTACCCGGTTATTATCGAAATATATCTCCACCATATGTTTGGTATACCGGTAAAAGGTATATCCTTCAATGGTCGTACCTATAAATGAGGGACGGCCTAACTTATGTTTTACGATAGCCCGGGTATCGCCTTTATCAATAGCTTTATTGCCGATAACTATATATCCTCTGCTCTGCTCACCGCTGCCTAACGGGACTACTAAGTTCATGTTTACCGCGTTATTCTTGGTTGCGAAGTAATCCCGGGCTTTAATACAGCCGGAAAACATAAGGCCAATGAACAAAACGAATAAAAATTTTATATTAGCTTTGGTCATTTCAGGGATTTTTGATATTCTAGCAGGCTTTTTATATCATTTATCGTAACAAACTTCAGATCCCTTAAAACTTCGCCCAAAGGCAGGCCGCGGCGCCAATGAACCTGTAAGACGTCCTCTAAATCATCTTTAGATATCAAACCTTTATTAACCAGCAGCTGGCCTAACGGCGGGACAGGCTTGTGCCGTTGTACTTTTTTATAAGACGGTTTATTATCTGTGCTTGCGGTGCGTTTACGTATACCCTTATTTCTGCGGCGCCTTTCTACCATGAATTTACTGCCCGGCTGTGATTTTAAATACGATTTAAGTGAGGAGATAACCTCATTGAGTTCCACGATATTTTTAAAATTCCGGTCTTTGTTATTTACAATAGCAACTGTTACCGTCATTAAAGGAAATTTACGCACTATCCCGGACCGGTCTTCGACTTTGATAACTCCTTTCTTTCTGTCGGCTTGCGGGTAGTGTAAAGGGATAAGGCGGTTGAACTGAGCGATAAACTTTCCGGCGATTATCCTTTGCCGGCTGGGACTCGTAATAAAAACAAAATCGTCGCCGCCGATATGGCCTACAAAATCATTTTTTGAACCGTATTGTTTAACAGTCTGGCATAAGATATAGGCTGTTTGGGTAATTACTTTATCGCCTTTGACGTAACCGTATTTATCATTGAAAGACTTAAAATTATCGATATCGATATGTGCTAAAGAAAAAGTTTCGTCGTTGGCGATCTTTTCGCTTAGCATTTCTTCAATAATTCTGCCGCCGCCCAAATGGGTAAGGGAGTTGGTATAAAAACTATATTGGGTGCGCCGAATTGCCATTTCCAGCCGAATACGTAAATCTACCGGATCCGGCGGTTTAAAAAGATAGTCGTCTATGCCGTGCTTGAGAGTTAACAGATGTTTCCTCAGCTGGCGTTTATCAATCAGTACTATCAGCGGTACAGCTTTTGTTATAAAATCATCTTTTAAAGTCCGGCAGAGAGCAAGCCGGGATTTTATATGCTGGATAGACAAATCGATTATTATAAGTTCGGGCTCTTTTTGTTTTACTTGTTTTATTTTAGGGTTTTCGCTTTTTAAAATCTCTACCGTATAACCCCACCCTTCCAGGCAGAAAAGGATTACCTCATTAAGGTTAGTATCGTCACAAACAAACAGTACTCTTTTATTTTTGGGCATAATAGAGGGCGAATAAATTTTATGGCGGGAAGTGGACTTGAACCACCGACATAACGGGTATGAGCCGTCCGCTCTACCAGCCTGAGCTATCCCGCCGGATTTTTAAATTGGACACAGCATTATTATACTTTTAATACAGTTTTTTTTCAACCGTTCTATCGCGTTTTTTTTATTATGTGAAGATGATTAATCCGAGAAGGGCCGCAATTATAAGGAAGGAGATTATATAGAAATCATTAAAATAGAAAAATTCATATAATCTTTCTCTGAAAGTCGGCTGTTCCGACAAAACATTAAAATCAGCCTGTATATGCTCTTTTAAGTTCAGTATATCTTCTTTAGGGAAACGCAGGAATTCTCTGCCTACGTAATAAGAAGGGATTTTGCCTTTTTTAGCCAGGTCAATGACGTCTTTTTCTAAAATTCCCAGTATTTGTGACGATTCTCGTACGGTAATTAGTTTTTCTTTCATGACAGGATAAAATTTATTTTATTTCTATCTCGCAGTTTTTACCCAGTTTTCCAGCCGGCGTTTTTCAAAAAACCATTTATCGCCTTCTCTAATTCCCGGGATTTTTCCGGATGAAGCCCATTCAAGTATCTTATCTTCTTCAATATCCAGATATCGTGATACATCCCTTAATTCCATAGTTTCGCCTATCATCCTGACTTTGCCTTCAAATACTGCTCCCTCTTGTACGGCCAGGCAAGGAGTGTGGATATCGCCCTGGACAACGGCGGTAGATAAAAGTTCAAGCTTTTTCTCTGAGATAATTGTCCCTTTAACTTTTCCGGCTATACTGATATTTTCACCGTTAATATCGGCAGAAACTTCAGCCGGTTCTCCGATATGTAAAGTCCCCTTGGTGTTTAATGTCCCCTGGAATTTGCCGTTGATACGCAGATTTACCGGATCCGAGAATATCAGGCTGCCTTGCATCGTAGCGTTTACATCAAGGACCTTTTCTTCTATGTTTTTCTTTTTTTTCATAGCCCCTCCGGTTTTATCAAGATTCGTTTTTGTTATCAGAACCTGATTCCTGGCTGAAATCTTTTGAGTCGATAAACTTTTCTATTTTTCGGAAAAATAAAAGAGTTATTAAAGAGAATATTAGTCACGGTGGTTCCTTTCCTCATTCCTTGCGTTCCAGCGTCGGCGGCGCCTGG
>CAZBZJ010000032.1:0-9649 GCA_964496355.1 uncultured Planctomycetia bacterium
CAAGCCAGACCTAAAATGTCGCATTAGCTTTGATGTTAAGCGAATAATTCTTGACGTTACCGTCTGATTATAATATTTGACACAGTTTGCCTTCTCGGATATAATCTACCCTATGCAAAAAGAAAATCTGGAAAAGCTGAATAAAATCAAGGATAATTACGGCAACCCCTATTCGCTTACCAACTTTGCCAAAGAATCCTCTATTTCTGCGCTCAAAGCTGATTTTAGCGAAGAAAAAGAGGTGGCTACTGCCGGCCGCTTAATGACTAAACGTGAACACGGCAAGAGCATATTCTTCGATATCCGCGATTCCTCGGATAAAATCCAGGCTTACCTCCGCAAAGACAAGATAGACTCCGGACAGTACGAGTTGTTCAAGTTATCTGATATCGGAGATATAGCAGGCATAAAAGGTAAATTATTTAAGACCCGCACCGGCGAAATAACCGTATTAGTCGAAACCTTCCGGCTATTGTCCAAATCATTACATCCTTTACCGGAAAAATGGCATGGATTAAAAGATATAGAAATCCGTTTTCGGAAAAGATACCTGGATTTAATTATGAATCCGGATACTACGGCTGTTTTTACTAAACGGGCTCAAATAATAAAATCGATAAGAGGGTTCTTTGATAAACTTGAATTCACCGAAGTAGAAACACCTATGCTGCATTCAGTGCCTTCTGGTGCGGCAGGCAGGCCTTTTAAAACCCATCACAATGCATTAGATATGGATATCTATCTGCGTATAGCACCGGAACTCTACCTGAAAAAACTTCTTGTCGGTAATTTAGATAAGGTCTACGAAATTAACAGGTCTTTTCGAAATGAGGGCATATCACCCCGCCACAACCCGGAATTTACCATGCTGGAAGTTTATGCGGCCTATAAAGACTATTCGTATATGATGGAATTAACCGAAGCTCTAATTAAGGGACTAGTGAAAATTTTGTACGGTACACTTTCAATCACACATCAAAACAAGGCTATAGATTTTTCCAAAAAGTTCAACGTCTTTTCCTTAGCCGGGCAATTAGAAAAAGATTACGGCATAATGCCCGATGATGGCCGGCAAACTTTTATCGAGAAGATGTCCAAACATTTAGATATTAAGACCGGCCTGAGCCGCTCGCAAATCGTCAAACTTATCGAAGATATAATTGAAGAAAAGTATTTTGGAACCGAACCCGTATTTGTAACTGATTTTTACCGGTGGATGTCTCCATTAGCGAAAACAAAAAAAGATAGCCCCAATCTTGTAGAAAGATTCGAACTCTTCATCGGCGGAATCGAAATCGCAAATGCTTATTCGGAACTAAATGACCCCGTAGAACAAAAAGAACGGCTTTTAGAATCACTAGCCGAACAGGATGAATTACCTAAACAGATTGACCAGGACTTTATCGAAGCACTTGAACATGGCATGCCTCCGGCAGCAGGGTTAGGAATCGGTATAGACCGGCTAATCATGATTCTTCTTAACCAGGCTTCTTTAAAAGAAGTTATACTCTTTCCTTTAATGAAACCCCGGGAAACTAAAAGTTAAGTTCATCTTGAGCAAAATTAATAAACTCGCAAAATGAGATTTATATTCTGGCTGACCTTTAAATACCTGTTCAAAAATCAACGGAGGCATATATCTTTCATAGGATTAATCGGCGGCATAGGCATCGCTCTGGGAGTCTGTTCTCTCATTGTAGTGTTAGCTGTAATGAACGGTTTTGACCAAAACCTGCGCCAAAAACTCTTGGGGTTCAACTTTCACATAACAGCTTTCGTAGATTCACCCGAATTCAACACCCGGCCACTAACTGAAATCGAAGACGTAGAAAACGCCGTTATCTTTTCGCAAATCCATACTGCAATAAGGCAAAAAGATACTATAACCCCGGTTGTATTCCAATGTATAGACTTTAACAACAAAGAAAAAAAACTCTGGTCAAAAAAACTCATATACGGAAACTTTGATTCTCTCGCGATCGGAAACATTCTTGCCAGAAACCTGGGACTTGATGCCGGAGATACAGTTGAATTATTCAATCCCAAAGACCTTAAAACACAGAAATTTCAAATCAGCGGCATATTTAATTTCGGCATTTATGATTTAGACAGCGCTTTTATCGTTAGTAAATTCGATTATGCGGCTGTTTTTTTAGATAAGGCTCAACCTCTATACGCGGCGGGTATCCGCATAAACGACATTTATAAAGCTCCGGCAGTTAAAAAAGAATTAATCCAGAAATTCGGGCCTGAATTAAGCCTCATACAAACCTGGGCTCAACAAAACGAAACACTCTTTTCCGCCCTTAAACTGGAAAAAATAACTATGTTTATAATATTAAGCCTGATAATCCTGGTGGCATCATTCAACATATTTGCAACACAGACCGTTAACGTCGTGGAAAAAATAAAAGATGTCGGGATTCTAAAAAGTATCGGCTTACGTAAACGAGCAGTTGGATTCTTATTTTGTATGCAGGGCATGGTACTAGGTATAAGCGGCACATTAATAGGTACCGGAGCAGGCATCGGTATATCTCTGCTGCTTAAAAGGTACCATTTAATAAAATTGCCGGCTAAGATATATTACATCGATTACCTGCCAGTACTGATAGATTACAAAGATATATTCGGCGTATGTATTGTAGCCTTTAGTATGAGCATTTTGTTTAGTTTAATCCCGGCAATCAGGGCTGCACGCATAAAAACCATAGAAGCGTTAAGATATGAATAATATGTTCGAACTTCAAAAAGTAACAAAGATTTATCAAGACGCAGGCCAAAAGGTTGAAGCATTAAAAGACGTCAGTTTAAAAGTTAATTCCGGCGATTTCATATCCATAGTCGGCCCTTCCGGAGCTGGAAAATCCACTCTTATACATATAATGGGAAGCCTGGATTCACCAACAGACGGCACAGTCTTATTTAAAGGAAAAGATTTGAACCGGTTTAACTCAAAAAATAAATCTATTTTTCGCAATCAGCAGATTGGATTTGTTTTTCAGTTTTATCATCTAATCCCGGAATTAACCGTTATGGAAAATATAGCACTCAGCCCGTTAATCCGAAAAACGCGCTTTAATACGGCTAAAATTCAAGCGATGGATTTAATTCAGGAACTGCAGCTTAAAGACCGGATAAACTTTTATCCTGCACAGCTCTCAGGCGGAGAACAACAACGTGTCGCTATCGCCCGGGCACTGGTTAATAAGCCCGAAGTCCTTTTCTGCGACGAACCCACGGGTAACCTGGATAAGGCATCTTCCGATAATATTAAAAATCAGCTTTTAAAAATTAACCGAAACATAAACACAACCATAATACTCGTAACACATAATTTAGACCTTGCAAACAATGCTCAAAAAGTGTTAAATATAAAAGACGGCTGCTTGGCCGAATAAATTAATTTTCAGAAAAGATATAAAAAATGGAGGAAAGATGAAAATTTATATTAACGGCAGGCTATACGGCCAAAAAGACGCAAAAATCTCAGTATTTGACCACGGCCTTCTTTATGGTGACGGCGTCTTTGAAGGCATACGTGCATATAAGGGGCTGGTATTCAAATTAGATGAACATATCGAGCGCCTGTTTGAATCTGCGCATTCGATTATGTTAAAAGTACCGCTTACAAAAAAACAGCTCAAAGACGCGATAATTAAAACACTAAAAGCCAATAAACTCAAAGACGCTTATATCAGAGTAGTCCTGACCCGGGGTAAAGGCGATTTAGGGCTAGACCCGCGTAAGTGTGCCGGCAATCAAACTCTCATTATTATCGCTGATAAAATAAGCTTGTACCCCGAAAAATTCTATAAAAACGGCCTGGAAATTATAACCGTACCTACGATCAGAAATTTACCGGAAGCTGTAAACCCTCAAATAAAATCGCTTAATTATCTCAATAACATTCTTGCAAAAATCGAAGCGGTTAATTCGGGATTCCCCGAAGCAATCATGCTTGATTCATTGGGATATGTAGCTGAATGTACCGGAGACAATATTTTTATAGTAAAACGAAGGAATCTATATACACCCCCGCAATGTATGGGCAGTTTACGAGGCATCACCCGTGATGTAGTCCTTAATATTGCCCAAAAACAAAAAATACCGGCCCATGAACACGTAATCACCCGGCACGAAGTATATATAAGCGACGAATGTTTCTTAACCGGTACTGCCGCAGAAATCATTCCGGTCGTAAAAATTGACGGGAGAATGATAGGCGATGGCAAACCCGGGCCTGTAACCAAGAAACTTATGCAGTTATTTCATAAATCAACCCGGTCTGACGGCGTAAAATATACAGTAAATAAAAGTTAAGGATTAAGGAGTAAGGAGTTTTTCTCTTACCACTTAACACATAATGCTTAATCCTAAACTAATTACGGAGAAAATTATGCTTTGTGATGTGTGCGGCAAAAAAGCGGCTACGGTACATTTAACCGAGATAATCGAAGGCAAGACGACTGAAATCCATTTATGTGAAGGATGCGCTAAAAAAAAGACAGAGGAAGTTCAAAAACAGTTCAGCATAGCGGGTTTTTTGTCTGACCTTACCGATTTAGATTTAGACAATAAAGAATCGGCCGGACAAATTAAATGTTCTAACTGCGGGCTTACTTATCAGGAATTTAAAAAGACCGGCAAACTGGGCTGCTATAACTGTTATGCGGATTTTAAAACTTTTTTAGCTCCCTTATTGAAGAAAGTCCACGGGGCAGGCCGTCATAAAGGTAAATCCCAGGATAAAGGCGCTAAAAACCTATCTGTTCAAGAACGCATTAATAAGCTGAAAGAATTTTTAAATCGGGCTGTCGAATTAGAGGAATACGAAGAAGCCGCGCGTTTAAGAGACCAGATAAAAGAATTACAAAAACAAGCTGAATCTAACCATTGACCGCCAAACTCAATCTCATATCAGAATGAATTTAAATGAACTCATAAATAATTTAAGTGAATGGCTCAAAGGCACAGGCCCCGATGCAAATATAATCATCACCTCCCGCCTGCGAATAGCCCGTAACACTAAAGAATTTCCTTTCCCGGAGAGAATGAATATCCAACAAAAAGAGAAGTTTTTTCAAAAAATCAGAGGCATTAAACAATCAGTAAAATATCTCAACGATTACTGGCTTATAGACATGAAGGATACTTCATATGTAGACCGGCAATTCTTATGTGAACGCCATCTTATAAGCCGGGAGATGATGGAGTCATCCCGCCAAAAAGGCCTTTTATTAAGGCCTGACGAGATCTGTTCGGTAATGCTGAATGAAGAAGATCATTTGCGTATTCAAACGGTAAAATCCGGTTTCGATCTGCAGCATACATGGAAGACTGTAGAGAAAATCGAAGAAATATTCGCCGATAACCTTGACTTCGCTTTCAGCCCGGATTTTGGCTATTTGACTTCCTGTCCGACAAACGTAGGAACAGGGCTGCGTGCTTCCTGTATGCTGCATTTACCCGGCTTGATCATGACAAGAAAAATAAATAAGATCCTAGAACTTGTGGCAAAACTTTCGTTTACTACCCGGGGTTTTTTCGGAGAAGGGACACAGGCAATCGGTAATTTCTTCCAGGTTTCCAACCAGGTTACTCTGGGAGCCAGCGAAACCGAAATCTTAAATAATCTGGCGGGGATAATCAAGCAGATAAAAACCCGCGAATTAGAAGCACGGGAATACTTAGCCTCTAAATACCGGGTCTCATTAGAAGATAAAATATGGAGAGCCTTAGCCACACTCAAAGCGGCCAGAATTATCTCCAGCAACGAAACATTAAGCCACCTTTCCCTATTGCGTTTAGGCTCAGATTTAGGTATAATACGGGGTTTAGATAAACAGCTTATCAACCATTTATTTATTATGATACAACCGGCTCATTTACAAAAGATATACCGTAAAGAATTATCCCATCAGAAACGGGACTTTGCGCGAACATCCTTATTGCGGGATAAATTAAAAAATGTTTCATTGTAATACTTAGTAAATCCCGTTAGAGAATTCTGTTCTCTAACGAGGTAAATTGATATTGATAGAGGAGGAATAAATATGTTTAACAGGTTTACAGAACGAGCAAGAAAAATTTTAATCCTTGCAAAAGAAGAAGCACGGCGACTTAACCATGATTATATAGGAACCGAACATATACTTATGGCATTGGTTTCAGAACAGGAAGGCGTAGCCGCCGCTGTACTGCAAAATTTAGGTTTAGATTTAACTGCTATACGCCAGGAAACCGAAAAACTTATTCAACCCGGAGGCCAGACCCAGATTATCGGAGAACTCCCCTTTACCCCCAGAGCAAAAAAAGTACTGGAACTTTCGGCTGAAGAAGCCCGGGGTATGGGCCATAACTATATCGGGACCGAACATATTCTTTTAGGGTTGCTGAAAGAAGGTGAAGGCATCGCTTCACAAGTTCTTTTCAATCTGGGTATTGACCTTAATACCACAAAAAGGTCGGTAATCGAACTCTTAGGCGGGACTTTATCTTCCGGGCCTTCTCATACATCCAGCCATACAACAACTAAAAAGACACCGGCTTTGGATTCTTTCGGCAGAGACCTGACCGCTCTGGCTCAAAAAAGTTTGCTCGACCCTGTAATAGGCCGGAAACTGGAAATAGAAAGGGTTATCCAAGTCCTGTCGCGGCGCACAAAAAATAATCCGGTACTTTTAGGAGAAGCCGGAGTAGGCAAAACTGCTATAGTTGAAGGTCTGGCCCAATCAATCGTAATCGGCGATGTACCGGAAGTCTTACGAAATAAACGAATAATAGTATTAGATTTGGCTTTAATGGTAGCCGGAACAAAATATAGAGGGCAGTTCGAAGAGAGGATTAAAGCCGTCCTCGAAGAAATCAAACGTTCGAAAGATGTTATTATCTTCATAGACGAACTGCATACCCTGGTAGGTGCTGGCGCCGCAGAAGGGGCGATAGATGCATCTAACATTCTTAAACCGGCTCTTTCCCGGGGTGAAATACAATGCATAGGAGCTACGACTTTAGATGAATACCGCAAACACATAGAAAAAGATGCCGCCTTAGAACGCCGGTTTCAAACTATACTTGTCAACCCTCCGTCCGTAAATGAAACTATAGAAATATTAAAAGGATTACGTGACCGGTATGAAGCACATCACCGGGTCAAATTTACGGATGAAGCTTTACATGGAGCGGCAAAATTATCAGACCGGTATATATCCGGCAGGTTCTTACCAGATAAAGCCGTCGATATAATCGATGAAGCAGGGTCCCGTTCAAGATTAGGCGTATTAACACGCCCGGCTTCTATACAGGAACTAGAGAAAAAACTTCAAGAGATTACCAGAGAAAAAGAAGCCTTAATTAAACAGCAGGATTTCGAAGAAGCTGCTAAATTAAGAGACCAGGAACGCGAACTAAAATTAAAACTCGAACAAAAACGTAAAGAATGGATTAAAGGAAGAGACAAAATTCTGCCTAAAGTCACCGACGAAGACATTGCTAAGCTGATATCCCAATGGACCGGCATACCGATATTTCGTTTAGAGGAAAAAGAATCGGAAAAGTTATTACGTATGGAAGATGCCTTATCCAAAAAGGTCGTCGGCCAGAAAAATGCTATCAACTCTATAGCAAAAGCACTACGCCGTTCCAGAGCCGGCATAAAAGACCCGAAACGGCCCATAGGCTCCTTCATATTTATGGGGCCTACAGGCGTAGGTAAAACGCTATTAGCCCGTAAATTAGCTGAATTTATATTCGGAAACGAAGAAGCCCTCATCCAGCTAGATATGTCCGAATATATGGAAAAATTCACCGTATCCCGGCTTATCGGCGCACCCCCCGGATATGTAGGATACGAAGAAGGCGGCCAACTTTCTGAACGTATAAGGCGCCGTCCTTATTCGGTTATTCTACTAGACGAATTGGAAAAAGCGCACCCGGAAGTATTTAATATACTGCTGCAAATCCTCGAAGAAGGCCACCTTACCGACAGTTTCGGCCGAAAAGTTGATTTCAGGAATACTATATTAATAATGACTTCTAATGTTGGCGTAGACATATTAAAGAAAAAAGGCTCTTTGGGGTTTACTGTCGTAAAAGAAGAAATGAACTACGACGAAATGAAAGAAAAACTGAACGATGCGATAAAGAAGACATTTAAACCGGAATTCCTTAACCGATTAGACGAAATAATCGTATTCAGGCCTTTTGGTAAAGAAGACCTGAAAAAAATCGTAGATATCGAAATCAGCTATGTCAACCAACGGCTTGTTGAACAGAATATAGAAGTAGAATTGACCGAACCAGCACGTGAATTCTTTGCTCAGAAGGGATTTGACCCGGTATTCGGTGCACGCCCGTTAAAACGTGTGATTCAGAAATACTTAGAAGACCCTTTAGCCGAAGAAATAATCGCCGGTAATTTTAAAAATAGAGTAGAATTAATTCAGGAAAAACGGGCAACAATAAAAGTAACTAAGGCAAAAAGTGATTCACTATCCTTCGAATGATACTAAAAGTTTTATCAAGCTTTATCTTATTTACTATTATAAACTCCCTATGTGTATCCGCGCCTGATGACATAAAAACAGCCAGCCTTAACGGTAAAATTAAACCGAGTTTATCTATACAGTTAGATGCCTCACATAATACTGGTAACAGCGAGAAAGTATACTTGTTCAACGCCAGCCTGGAAAATTTCTATTGGAATAACCGGCTTGTAAAACTGAACGCAACCGGAAAAGTGCTTTATGGTGTTGCAGGCCAAATTGTTATAGACATCAATTCCGGCGATATCGGGTATGGCAGAGACTACCATGGAGGATTTACCCTTTACGGTACATATAAAGACGGTTTACTTACCATAAGCTACCTTCAATCCAAGATCTTGGTGCTGACCGGACATGTAAACCTTGCCAAATCCGCTGAGCTTGACTTAGAGTTGAATATAAAGGGCTTGAGTTTACAAAAATTAAACTCTTTACTGGACGCCGAAGATTTCCCGTTTCAGGGAAATTTCCGGGGAAGAATAAACTTAAAAGGCAATATCGACGGCATTTATATATCAGGGGCTCTACAAGCATACCAGGGCAAACTGGAAGATTATCCTTTTCAAAAAGTTTTTCTGGAATTCAACGGAACTTATCCAGTAATTTCTTTATCCGACTCATATGCGGTAATAGAAAATCATAATTTTATAACCAGCGGTACATTCAATCTTGCAGAATTATATAATATGCCTTCTGTACGAAAGTCCGACGGGCAAATATTCCCAATAGAAGACATAACAATTAGCCGTAAAAAAAATAACGGCCAAATAAAACTGCGGGCACCCAAAAGTTTTCTGGCCGCATCCAAAAATCCCGGTTCGTTTGTTTATCAGCTGGGCAATCAAAGCTACCTGAAATTAGACATGCGGCAGGACAAGGGTTCCCGTATTGAGCAAAAGATCCGGTTTTAATTATGTTGGGTTTAAGTAAAATAAAACAACTTATTATTTACTTCGGCAAAATCGGCGAGCTTTTTATATCAGTAATATCAGGTATATTCACCGGTAAAAGGCGCTGGAAGATATTAATAAATCAGATGATCCTGCTAGGAGTTCAAGGCCTGCCGATTATATCTTTAATAGCTCTGTTTACCGGAATAATTC